>JAYVDE010000001.1:0-2999 GCA_043749575.1 Burkholderiaceae bacterium
CTACCGCCCTCGGCGCTGGCTGCCCTTTTGGGAACAGGCGTGCGTCGAAAACCGCCGCAACGCCTGCGTCGTGCTGTCCAAGCTCGAGGCGCAATACTGCCGGCAGGGCTCGCCCTGGGCTTGCAACGAACTCGGGATCCTCGGGGCGACGGGCCGCGCCAGAGTGATCATTGCGCCGCCGGATGCGTTCGGACGCGCCTGCTCTCAGGGCTACCAGGCGGCCTGCGCCAATTTCCGGACCGCCCAGACTCCCAGCGCTGCGGGCGATCAGCCGGGCTATCGCCGTGCGTCGCCGGCGGTCTCCGAATTTGCGCTGCTGCTGCAAGAAGGCCAGGGAGCGCTCACCTCCTTGAGCCCAGCGCAACTCCTGGACCGGGCCTGCGCGCAAGGCTGGGCCGACGCCTGCAGCCCACTGCGGGCCGGCGCTGCCAGCCTGCCGCCCAGCCGGTGATAGCCTGCACGCCTCAGCTCCCGTTTGGCCATCCCATTTGCCCACCCGGTTTGGCCATCCCGTTTCCATTCCGTTTGACCCTCCCGTTCGACCGTCCCAGTCTGCCGCCCGATCCGCCCCCACCAGAGAACACCGCCCATGAAAGCCGCCATCCTTCGCCAAGCCGGCCAGCCCCTCAGCATCGAGACGCTGGCCATCGACAAGCCCAAGTCCCGCGAGGTGCTGATCCGCACCGCCGCCGTGGGCGTTTGCCATTCCGACCTGCACTTCATCGACGGCACCTACCCGTATCCGGCGCCGTTTGTACCGGGGCATGAGGCCGCCGGCATCGTCGAGGCGGTCGGCCCCGAGGTGCGCACCGTCAAGCCCGGCGACCATGTCATCACCTGCTTGTCGATCTTCTGCGGCCATTGCGAACATTGCCTGACCGGCCATTTGTCGCGCTGTGTCAGCCCCGAGACCAAGCGCAGCAAGGGCGACGCGCCGCGCCTGAGCCAAGACGACTTGCCGGTGCAGCAACTGGTGGGCCTGGGCGCGTTTGCCGAGCAGATGCTGGTGCACGAGCACGGCTGCGTCGCCATCCGCCGCGACATGCCGCTGGACCGCGCCGCGCTGATCGGCTGCGCCGTGATGACCGGCTACGGCGCCGTCACCCACACCTCCAACGTGCGCCCGGGCGACACCGTGGCGGTGATCGGCTGCGGCGGCATCGGCCTGTCGGTGATCAACGCGGCCCTGGTGGCCGGCGCCGGCCGCATCATCGCGATTGACCGGCTGGCGTCCAAGCTGGCGTTGGCGCGCAGCTTTGGCGCCACCGACACCGTGGACGCCAGCGCTGTGGACCCGGTGGCCCAGGTGCTGGAGCTGACCGGTGGCGGCGTGCACCACAGCTTTGAGGCGATCGGCCTGAAGCTCACGGCCGAGCAGGCCTGGGGCATGTTGCGCCGGGGCGGCACCGCCAACGTCATCGGCATGATCCCGCCGGGCGTCAACATCGAGTTGCGGGGCAGCGATTTTCTGGGTGAAAAGCGCATCCAGGGCTCGCTGATGGGCAGCAACCGGTTCCCGGTGGACATGCCGCGCCTGGTCGATCTGTACCTGCAGGGCCGGCTGCAACTCGACGCATTGATCTCGCAGCGGGTGGCGCTGGCCCAGGTCAACGAGGCCTTGGCAGAGCTCAAGCGCGGTGAGTTGGCGCGGTCGGTGATCGTGTTCGACGCGGCGTAAGCCGAGGCTCAGGCGGGTCCGGCGCCCTGAATGCCGGCCGGCTTGCTCACCGCGTCGCGGGCGTCGGCGGCTGGCCCCGGCAAGGCATGCATCACCCGCTGCGGGAACGGGATCTGAACCCCGGCGGCATTGAGTACTTTCAGCACCGCCAGGTTGACGCTGCTGCGCACATTGCCGGTGCCGTTTTCCATGTCGGCAATCCAGAAGATCAGCGTCAGCTCCAGCCCGTCGGCGCCAAAATTGGACAACTGCACGGCGGGTGCGGGGTCAGACAGCACCCGCGGCAGCGCCACCATCGCCTCGACCAGGCGCGGGATCAGCGAGTCCAGATCGGTGCCGTAGGCCACTTGCACCAGGCCGTTCAAGGCCACATGCGGGTCGGCAAACGAGCAGTTCTCGACCCGTTGGGTGATCATCATCTCGTTGGGCACGATCGACTCCCGCCCGTTGGCGGCGCGGATCACGGTGTATCGGGTGCTGATGTCGGTGATGCGGCCCTCGAAGTTGTCGACCTTGACCACGTCGCCGATGCGCAGCGAGCGCTCGGCCAGGATCACGAAACCCGAGACATAGTTGGCTGCCAGCTTCTGCAGGCCCAGGCCGATGCCCACGCCCACCGCGCCGCCCAGCACGCTGAGCGCACCCAGCGGTATGCCGGCAGCCGACAGCGCCACGAGCAGGCCGATCGTCAGCAAGACAGCGCGGGTGGCGTTGGCGGCAATCTTGCGCACACTCAGGTTGACGCTGCTGGCACGCAGCATGCGCGACTCCAGCGTGGACGACAGCCACAACATCAGCAGCATCACCGCCACCGCACTCAGCCCGCCCTCGATCAGGCTACGCAAGGACACCGGGCTGCCGCCGATCTTCCAGCTGATCGCCTCGGCTTCGCTGAGCACCACCGGCAGCAGCCCGGTCATCCACAGCACGGCGCCGATCCACACCGCCCAGCTCAGCGAGCGCTCCAGCGTGCGCACCAGCTGGGAGGCCGGAAACGCCGCCTGCAACACCCGCACCGATACCCGGATCAGCGCCAGGCTGGCCAGCACCGGCACCGCCAGCTGGAACACTGCCACCGGCAAATGGCTGCGCAAAGCCAGCTTGGCCAGCAGCGCCAGCGCCAGGGCCAGCATCGGGAACAGCACGCCGTCGTAACCACGCCGGCCAAACCACAGCCCCGGGTCAGCGTCGCGTGGCCGCAGCAGCGCCGTCAGCCCCCAGGCCAGGCCCAGACAGGCCGCCAGCACCCCCAACTCCAGCAGCGCTGCCGGCTGAACCAGCGCGGCCAGCAGTTCAGCAAATGAATCGACTTGGCTCATCG
>JAYVDE010000002.1:0-2997 GCA_043749575.1 Burkholderiaceae bacterium
CGAAGACCTCCTGATCCTCATGAAGCGCGTCGTGTTCGCCTGGCTCATCGCCGACGGCGACATGCACCTCAAGAACATGGCCGTTCTGAAGATCGCCGAGCCCGGCAGTCCGGCCTTTCGCAGCGTTCGCCTTGCGCCCGTCTACGACACGCTGACCACACGCGTTTTCCCCCGCCTCGAACATGACCGTATGGCACTCAAGCTCAACGGCAAGGACGAACGGCTCAAGCGTGCCGACTTCCTCGCGGTCTCTGCGATAGCCGGACTTCGGGCGTCGGACACCCATGCTGCTATCGACGACGTTCTGGAGCGGATGCGGGCTGCCGTTGCCGCGATCACGTTGCCCACGCTTCCCGGCTACGGGCCGTCGGGCGAGGCTGCCGTCACCCGAACGCTTGAGATCTGCCGGGAGCGGATTGCCGCGTTCGCGTGACCGGGCGCGCCGCGCTCAGAAGTCGCTGTCTGTCATGTTCCCGGACGGTTGTTTCGGGGGGTGGTGTCGTACGGCATTTGGGCAATGGGAGACCTGACCCCACCACCGTCAACAAGGACGTGGGCCAGGACCTCAAGGCCCGGCTCAGCGGCAAGTAGGCCGCGGCGCGGGCCGCGCCAGGCGCCGCCCGCCGGGCCGGCTGCGACCTCAGGCCGGCAGCGCAGGCAGCGCAGGCAGCGCTGGCGGTGCCGGCGCTGCAGCGAGCAGCCGACCCACCAGCGCCGGCAGTTCCTCCAGCGTGTGCTCCTTCAGCAGGATCGCCCGCACGCCCAGCGCCGCCGCCTCGGCGCGCGAGCCGTCGGACACGTAACCCGAGCTCAGCACCACCGGCCGGTCGGGCCGCTGGTGCAGCGCCGCGCGGGCCACGTCCAGGCCCGAGCCATCGGGCATGTTGAGGTCGGTGACCACCAGATCGAAGGCCAGCGGCGCCTCGCACAGCGCTGCCAGCGCCTCGGCCACCCGCGCCAGACCACTGATGCGGTAGCCGGCCCGCTCCAGCAGTTGGCCCACCATCAGCAGCATCACCTCGTCGTCGTCGACATACAGCACATGCTGGCCCTGGCCCTGGCTCACCGGCCCCGGGGCCACCGGACTGGGCGCTTCGGCCGCGCCCAGCGGGTCGGCCAGCGGCAGGTAAACATCGAAGCAACTGCCCTGGCCAGGCTGGCTGTGCACGACGATCTCGCCCTGGTGGGCCGCCACGATGCCGTGCACCACCGACAGCCCCAGGCCCGTGCCCTGCCCCACGGGCTTGGTGGTGAAAAAGGGCTCGAAGATGCGCGCGCGGGTACTGTCGTCCATGCCGCTGCCGGTGTCGCTGATCTGCAAGTGGGCGTAGGGCCCGGCCGCCAGGCGGATGGGGCGGGCGGGGTCGTCGCGGCCGAAGTCGACCCGGTCCAGCAAGATGCTGATGCGCCCTGGTTCGCCGGCCAGCGCATGCCAGGCGTTGGTGCACAGGTTCATCAGCACCTGCTGGATCTGGGTGGCGTCGCAGTCGATCTCGATCATCTCGTCGGCTGCCGTTGCCACCAGTTGCACACCTGCGGGCAGGGTGGCGCGCAACAGCGCGGTCGTTTCGTCGACCAGCGGGCGCAGGGCATGGCGCTGCTGCGCCACCGGCTGGGTCTGGCGTCGGCTGAACGCCAGGATCTGCTGCACCAGCGACCGCGCGCGCTGGCCGGCCCGCTGCACCTGCTGCAGCTGCGCCCGTGCCGGGTGGTCGGCGGCCAGGTGGTCAGCGGCCAGCGCGGCATTGCCCAGCAAGCCGCCGAGGATGTTGTTGAAGTCGTGCGCGATGCCGCCGGCCAGCGTGCCGATGGCCTCCATCTTCTGCGATTCGCGCAGTTGCAACTCGAGCCGCGCGCGGGCCTCTTCGTCGGCCAGCTGCTGGCTGACGTCGCGCACCACCACGCAGGACAAAGCGTCGCCGCCGACCCCGGTGTAGAGCGTACTGGCCACCTCGGCCTCGAAGCGGCTGCCATCGCCGCGCAGCATCGTGATGCGGGCCTTGGCATGGCCCTGGGCGGCGCGCAGGGCCAGCATCGCAGCCAGCCGCGGATCGGCGAGGTCGACCAGCCCGGCGCGCCCACGGGCACACAGCACGGCCTCGTCCAGGCCAAAGATCGCGCAGGCCGCCGGGTTGGCGGCCAGCACAGGGCCATCGGGCCGGGTCTGCAGCACGCCGTCCAGGTTGTTCTCGAACAGCATGCGGTAGCGGGCTTCGCTGGCGACCAGCGTCTGCTCGGCCTGCTTGCGCGCGGTGATGTCGACAAAGCTCACCACCACCTGGCGCAGGTGGCCGTCGTGGTGCAGCTGCGGGTAGGCATTGACCATCAGCCAGGTGCGCCCGGCGGCGCCCGGCCGCTCGATGGCGCCGACGAAGTCGATCACTGGCCGCCGGGTGTTGATCACCCGCACCTGCGGCAGGTCGCCCAGCGCCAGCGGGGTGCCATCCTCGTGCAGGAAGCGCCAGCCCGGGTCGGCCACTGCCTGGCGGGCGATCTGCGCGAAACTCATGCCCGTCAGTTCGCAGGCCCGCGCATTGGCCAGCAGCACGCTGCCGTCGGGCGCGTGCACCACCACGCCGGCCACCAGGTGGTCGATCAGGAAGCGCAGCTGGGCCTCGCTGGCGCTCAGCGCCTGCTGGCCGGCCTTGCTGGCGTCGAGCATCAGGTTGAACTGGGTCGCCACGGCCTCGATCTCGGCCGGCCCGCCGAGATCGGCCCGGGCCGACCCGTCACCGCCGGCCACACGCGCGCTGACCGCCGCCAGCGCACTGATCGGCCGCACGATGCGGTTGCCCAGGCGCTGGGCCAGCCACAGCAGGCCCAGCAGGCCCAGCGACCCGGCGGCCAGGCTGGTGCGCAGCAGGGTCTGGTAGCGCGCCAGCACCTGGCCTTCGGCCATGCCGGCCACCACCCGCCAGGGCGTGTCGGCCACGCCGGCAAAGGCAAGCAGCCGACGCTGGCCGTCCAGCCCCTCGCCCCACAACACCCCATCACGCA
>JAYVDE010000003.1:0-2996 GCA_043749575.1 Burkholderiaceae bacterium
CAAAGCCGTCGCGCTCGAAGGCCTGCAGCGAGCGCACCAGCGGCAGCGCCAGCCTGGCCAGCGCGGCCGGGGCGGTCAGGCCGTATTCCAGCTCCTGCAGGCAGGCATAACCCCAGCTGAGCGGGCGCTCAGCGGTGTCATCGGTCTGCTGCGGCAGCAGGTTCAGGCCGATGCCCACCACCGCCATGCGGTGCTCGCCGACCTGCACCGTCTCGATCAAAATGCCGCCCAGTTTGCGGCCTAGGGTGGATGCGACCGCGCCGCCGGTCGCCGCCGGCGCCATCAGCAGCAGGTCGTTGGGCCACTTGATGCCCAACCGGGGTGTGCCGCCGGGGCTCTGCGGGTCGAAGGTCTCGGCCACTGCCAGGCCAACGGCCAGCGACAGGCCAGACCAGTCGGCCGGCGCCATCGGCAAGGCCAGCGAGAAGGTGAGCGAGGCGCCAGGGCTGGCCAGCCATTCCTTGCCCTGGCGGCCGCGGCCGCGGGTTTGGTGTTCGGCCACCAGCAGGCAGGGCTGGGTGTCGGCGTGGCGGCGGCCGACGCTGACGTGATCGGTGCGCGCGGGCTCGGTGCCGCGGCCGTCGGGCCGGCGCCGCAGGCGTTCGAGCAGTTCGGTGTTGGTCGAGCCCAGCTGCGCCATCACCTCGACGCTGAGCTCGGGCAGCAGCGGCGTCAGCTGCTGCCACAGCGCCTCGGCGCCCCAGTGCAGGTGGTAAGTGTTTGCCATGTCGGCCCGGCCGGTGTGCGTCGTTGCGGCAGGCCGATCAGGCCTTGGCCGCGCGGCGGGCACGCTTGGGCGCCAGCATCGTGCCGCGGCAGGTGGCTGAGCCACAGCGGCATTCAAAGCGTTTTTTCAGCGCCGGCGTGTAGCGCTCGTCGATCACCAGACCGTAGTCGAAGAACAGCTCGTCGCCGGGTTCGATGTCGCGCAGCGCCAGCAGAAAGATCCGCCCGCTGCTGTCGTCGGCCTCGACGTTGGGGTCGCAGGCGTGGTTGATCCAGCGCGAGAGGTTGCCGCCCACCTTGCCGTCGATGACCCGTTCGTCGTCGATGTGGAAATAAAAGGTGTGGTCGGGCTGGCTGGGGTCGTGCGGGTGGCGGCGCAGCGCTTCGGGCCAGCTGATCAGCTCGCCGGTGTATTCGATGATGGTTTCGCCGGTGGCAATGGGCATCAAGGCGAACACGCCCTGACCATGCACGCCGCTGCGCTTGACCTGCAGGCGGCGCCCGCCGGTCTTGCCGGGCAGCTTGTCAGCCGCTTCGGCTTGGGCAGGGCGGCGGGCTGTCTTGCGGACGGTGGCTTGCACGGCAGCATTCATTCGTTAAAGTGAATCCATGGGCGCGTGTGTGCATACCTGTGCAAGCGCGCGCGTGAAAGCGGCGGATTGTAGGCATGGCCGGCAGCGCCCCTCCCAAAGGATTCGATCAGACCCATGAGCAAGACCCTCATCATTGCCGAGAAGCCCAGCGTGGCCCAAGACATCGTGCGCGCGCTGACCACCGTGGCAGGCAAGTTCGACAAGCATGAAGACCACTTCGAGAACGAGCGCTACGTGGTCAGCTCGGCGGTGGGCCACCTGGTGGAAATCAAGGCGCCCGACGAGTACGACGTCAAGCGCGGCAAGTGGAGCTTTGCCCACCTGCCGGTGGTGCCGCCACACTTCGACTTGGCGCCGATCGACAAGGCCAAGAGCCGGCTCAACGCGCTGGTCAAGCTGGTCAAGCGCAAGGACGTGGGCGACCTGATCAACGCCTGCGACGCGGGCCGCGAAGGTGAGCTGATCTTCCGGCTGATCGTGCAGTACGCCGACAACTTGAAGGCGCCGCTGGCCAAGCCGATCCGTCGGCTGTGGCTGCAGAGCATGACGCCGCAGGCCATCCGCGACGGCTTCGATCACCTGCGCAGTGACAAGCAGATGCTGGGCCTGGCCGACGCCGCCCGCAGCCGCAGCGAGGCCGACTGGCTGGTCGGCATCAACGGCACCCGCGCGATGACGGCCTTCAACTCGCGCGACGGTGGTTTCTTTCTGACCACCGTGGGCCGGGTGCAGACGCCCACGCTGTCGATCATGGTCGAGCGCGAGGAAAAGATTCGCAAGCATGTCTCGCGCGATTACTGGGAGATCAAGGCCGGCTTCGAGGCTTCGGCCGGCAGCTACGAAGGCAAGTGGTTCGACCCCAAGTTCAAGAAAGGCCCGGCCGAAGGGGCCAGCGCCGACGCCGCGCCCGACCCTGACCGCCGCGCCGACCGGCTGTGGAACGCGCGTGACGCCAAGGCGATCGGCGACGCGGTGCGGGGCCAGACCGGCACGGTGACCGAAGAGGCCAAGCCCAGCAACAGCTCCAGCCCGCTGCTCTACGACCTGACCACGCTGCAGCGCGAGGCCAACAGCCGCTTCGGCTTCAGCGCCAAGACCACGCTGAGCATCGCCCAGGCGCTGTACGAGAAGCACAAGGTGCTGACCTATCCGCGGACCGATTCGCGTGCGCTGCCCGAGGACTACGTGCCCACCGTCAGGCAGACCTTCGAGATGATCGCCAATGAAGACCTTCCCGGGCCGCTGCGCGAGCTGGCCCAGCATGCCCGCAAGGGCCTGAAAGAGGGCTATGTCAAGCCCACGAAACGCGTGTTTGACAACAGCAAGGTGTCGGACCACTTCGCCATCATCCCCACGCTGCAGGCGCCCAAGAGCCTGACCGAGATCGAGGCCAAGCTCTACGACCTGGTGGTCAAGCGCTTCATCGCGGTGTTCTACCCGCCGGCCGAGTTCATGGTCACCACCCGCATCACGCAGATTGCGGGCCACCACTTCCAGACCAACGGCAAGGTGTTGGTCAACCCCGGCTGGCTGGCGGTGTATGGCAAGGAAGCGCAGGACGAAGACGCCAACCTGGTGCCGGTGAAGGCCGGCGAGCAGGTGGCCAACGAGCATGTCAGCGTCAACGCGCTGAAGACCAAGCCACCGGCGCGCTACACCGAGGCCACCTTGCTCAGC
>JAYVDE010000004.1:0-2992 GCA_043749575.1 Burkholderiaceae bacterium
CACCGGCGCCAGCCGCGGCATCGGCGCCGCCACCGCCCGCCTGGCCGCCCGCCGCGGCTGGGACGTGGCCGTCAACTACCACCGCGACGCCGCCGCCGCCGAGGGCGTGGCCGCCGAGGTGCGCGCCGCAGGACAGCGCGCCATCACGGTGGCCGCCGACGTGGCCGACGAGGCGGCGGTGCTGGCGATGTTTGCCCGCATCGACGGCGAGCTGGGCCGATTGACGGGCCTGGTCAACAACGCCGGCATCGTCGCGATGAAGGCCCGGCTGGACCAGATGGACGTGGCGCGCTGGCAGCGCATGTGGGCCGTCAACCTCACCGGCAGCCTGCTGTGCGCCCGCGAGGCAGTGCGCCGCATGAGCCCCCGCCACGGCGGCGCGGGCGGGGCCATCGTCAACCTGAGCAGCGTGGCCGCGCGCCTGGGCGCGCCCGGCATGTACGTGGACTACGGCGCCAGCAAAGGCGCCATCGACACCCTCACCCAGGGCCTGGGGGTGGAACTGGCGGCCGAAGGCATCCGCGTCAACGCGGTGCGCCCGGGCATCATCGACACCGAGATCCATGCCGACAGCGGCGAGCCCGGCCGCGCCCACAGCGCCGCACCCAATATTCCGATGCAGCGCCCGGGCACTGCCGACGAGGTGGCCGCGGCCATCGTCTGGCTGCTGTCGGCCGAGGCCGGCTACACCACCAGCTCGGTGCTGGACGTGGCGGGCGGGCGTTAGGGCAGTGTTCGACGCAACGACGCCATGGCGGCAAAGACGCGGTTTTTTGTGCTGCATAGCGTGGAACACTGCACTAGGCCAAGGTTGCACCCGCCCGGTTCTGCGCCCCTCCCTAGTCAATAGGAGGCAGTAGGAGGCATCTTGCGGCCAGCCGGGCGCATGATGACCCAAGCAGGCGCCGGCCTGCAGCCACTTGCAGGAGGAGCCCATGCCCGACACCGACGCCGCCGCTCAACCGGTACAGCCCGGAGCCCCCTCAACCACGCCATCGAGTGCAGGACGACCGAGCGATTGGCAGCTTTGGCTGGCCCGCCGCGGCTACCCCCTGGCCACGCTGGTGGCCTTTGTCATCTACGGCTCGCTGGCACTGCTGAACCCGGGCGACGTGACCACCTCCCTGGCCTTGGCGGTGTTGCTGGGCGTGGTGGCGCTGTGGTTCATCTACTGCGTGACTGGCGAGGCCGAGGCCAAGTGCTACAACCTTTTCACCTTCGCCTATGCCTTCACCTTCGGGGCCTTTGCGCTGCTGCTGATGCCCGTGCTGACCGACCAGATGGCGCCGGATTCTATCAACCGGCCCACCTCGCGCACCGAAGGGGCCTTGCGTCTGGTGCGCGGCTGTGTGCTGATCACCGAAGGCGCCTCGCGCACCCTGGGTGAGCGGCTGGCACCTTGCCCACCGGCTGCCGGCGCCTCAGGCCCCGGGCAACCGGTCGGGCTGGAGGCCACCGGCTATCGCTACGCCTGGCTGGTCAGTGTGGGTGGCGTCACGGCGCGGACCCTGGCGGTGCAATCCTGTGCGGCGGCCGGCGCAGAGTCGGCGCGGCGGGCCGACATGGCGGCGTCCGCCAGCAGCGAGGCCGAAGCGGCAGACAGCGCCGCCAAGGCGGCCGGCGCGTTGGCCACGGCCGGCGAGCAGGCCAGCAAGCTCAGAACGCTGGCCGAACAGGCCGTGCAATCCAGCAAGCAGGCCCGTGCCGCCGCCGATCAGAGCTGCAATGCCGGTGGCACCGACGATCCCAAGCGCCCCTTTGTCGAAGTGATCGGCGGCGTTGCCGTGCCCTTGTTCGTGGTGGTGCTGGCCTTGATCGGCGGGGCGGTCAGCATCTCGCGGCGGATTCCCGAGTTCCAGCGCCGCAATGACCGCAACTACGTGCCCACTGTCGACGAGCCGTCGATGCCGGCCTTCCGGGTGCGCGAGGCGGTGGTGTTCCAGATCATGCAACTGGTGTCGGCGCCGTTTCTGGCCATTGCCACCCTGCAGGTGATCGAGCCCAACAACCTGGCCTCCGCCTCGACGCTGGCGTTTGCCACCGGCTTCTTCTCAGAAACCATTCTTTACATGATTCGCGGCATGGTCAACGGCCTGAAGCCCGAGCTGACCAAGGTGGCCGGTGCGGCGATGGTCAACCTGGCCGGGCGCGTAACTTGGGAGGGTGAGCCTGCCGAGACCGGTTGGGAGCAGATCCGCATCGAGTTGCGGCCCGCTGCGGGCGGTGAATGGCGCAGCGTGGCGATCAAGGAGGATGGTGCGTTCGTGATCAATGGCCTGATCCGGGGCCACTACCAGGTGTTGGTGTCCGGCCCCACCGTGCAGCCCGGCCCGGCTTTGCACATCGATGTGGAGGACAAGGCCCCCGCGCCCTTGGAGATTGCCATCAGGCGGGTCTGACCGTCCATCCGGTGTCGCGCCGGTGGGCTGGCGGTCAAGGCGCCGACTCGCCCCAATCCACCAGCGCCTGCGCCAGAAAATCAAACACCAGCCGCAGCCGCCGGCTGGCGCGCAGCTCGCGGTGGGCCGTCAGCCACACCGGCAGCACCGGCAAGGCCAGATCGGTCAGCACCGGCACCAGCCCCGGCAGGCGGCGCGCCAAGGGCACCATCAGGATGCCGATGCCCAGGCCCTGGCGCACCGCCTCCAGGCAGACCAGTTGCTGGTCGCAGCGGAAGGCAAAGAAGCGCCGGTCGATGGCGATGCCGGCAGCCTTGAAGCCGTCGATCATCTGGGTGGATTGGTCGAAACCCACCCAGCGGTGCCGGTGCAGGCTGTCCAGCGTGGGCGGGCCGCCGGCGGCGGCCAGCAGGTCGGGGTGGGCGTAGAAGCCCAGCGGCCAGTCGGCGATGTGGCGGGTGATCAGCGTGCCCTGGGTCGGCCGCAGCATGCGCAAGGCGATGTCGGCCTCGCGCTCCAGCAGGTTGCTCAGGCTGTCGCCGGGCACCAGCTCGATCTGGATCTGCGGCTGCTGTCGCGCCAGCGCCACCAGC
>JAYVDE010000005.1:0-8228 GCA_043749575.1 Burkholderiaceae bacterium
AAGCACTTTGTTGGTCGGCGCGGGTAGCTCGACGAATTCCGGCGCCCCGTCAGTGCAGCGCCGGTACAAGTCGTCCAGCACCAGGCGGTGCAGGTGGATGTTCAGGTTGGCGGCCGACCCGAAGCGTTTGATCAGCGTGACCGCGCCGCTGTCGGCCTCGTCTGCCTTGAGCCCGGCCTGCCCGAGCAGGTGGCGCGTGATCACACGGTGCACGACCTGCAGCATGGGCGTCACCCGCTTGGACTGTGCAGCCAGCAAGAGGCGCAGCGGGATCTGGTCGGGTTGCTGATTCAGTCTGGCTCGCCATTGCTCGTCGCCATCACCGCGCCGACGCGTTCACGGGCGGCCAGGATTGGTGGTCCGTCATCGTCCAGACCAGCCGGCCTGGCGCGCAAACTTCTGCGCACAAGCCGTCCACCGCAGTCATTACGACGCGCGCCGCACCACCAGGAATAGCGTGCCGCAATGCCAGCGCAACCAGGCGTTGCCGCCGCCCAGCGCAGCCTGCGCCTGGAGCCCGGCCCCGGGCGTGATCGACGGGGCGGCCCAAGCCGGCAAGTCGAGGTCGGGGGGCAGCCTCCAGATCGCTTCGTCCAGTGCCGGGTTGGGTGCAAGCGTCAGGCTCAGCTGCGCCGTAAGGCGGCGAAAGTCGGCCTCGTCCAGGCGGCGCAGCACGTAGTAGGCACGCGGCTTGTGGTCGGGATCGGGTTGCCAGGCGACCACCTCGGCATCGTCGATCAGCACCGCGCCAGCATCGCCGAGCAGCCGGCGCAGGTCGCGCTTGTCATTTGAAAAAAATCCCATGTCGTTCAACCCGAGCAAACCCACCACCACAAGGCCCAGCAGCGCGATCAGCGCCCACCGGGGAGCACGCTTGAAATCCGGCAAATTCACCGGTCAGGCCCGGTCGCGGCGACATCGGCCTTGGACACCTTGTCCAGTTCCGCCTTGGGCGTGCCGCCCGCCCAGGTCACCAAACGGTCGGCCTGCGTCTGGCGGAAGGCCGTCGTTTCCGTGCTGATGGCGAACGGCGTGCCCGGCAACGCCTTGTCGGCAAAGCGGGTCTTGGCCTCGCCCTGGCCGGAACGCCCGCCGGTGTCGGCGTCGCGGGGTTCGAAGTCCCAGGTATCCACAAACTCCATCGTCCCGTGCGCCAGCCAGCGCCCACCGGGCTCCACCTCGATCGCGCCCTTGAGCTTGACCGTGAACTGGCCCAGCGTGCCGTTGGTGAGCGCCCCGGCGACCATTTCCAGGGTGAACGGGTAGTCCACGCGGGCCTTCTTAACGACAGCCTCGGCCCGCAGCTTTTCCACCCGGCTGACAAAAGGCTTGGAGTCGTTCAGATCGATGATGGGGTTGCAGTCCTTCATCTCCTGCAAGCTCAGTTTGATCGCCCGCCCGTTGCCCCAGATGTAGTGACGCAGAAATTTCTTGGGCAGGTAGTGGTCGAAGAACGCAGCAAAGAAATCGTAGGCCACCTGGTCCCGCAGTTCCTTGGGCAGGCGCGAGATGTAGTCGATCTTGGCCTGAAGTTCACCGCCCAGCGCGCGCACCTCCTGCACCACGAGCTTGTAGCTCAGCGCGCCGGCCGCCTGGACGACCACCGCCGCGCCCTGCCGCAGCTGTTGCCGGAGCCACGCCTTTGCATGATCGGCCGGCTGGAAGAAACTCGGTGCCGGTGAAAACACCCGCGCCAAAGTGCCTCCGTCGATCAGGGTGGACAAACCATCGCCCAATGCGCCTGGAAATCTATAGCCCGCCATGTTTTCCCCCATTGCGGCAGCCACAAGCTCAAGCCCGCCGGTCACGAGAGATTCTCAGGGATTCGGGCGAGAGACACCACCAGCGATGTGGCGGAGGATAGGGCCACGTTGCGCGCCGGCAGGTCGGCGTGCACGATCAGGCCGACGGTGCCGAAGTCGATCTCCAGCACCGGGATGAAATCGCGCTGCTGGTCGAACGGCAGGCTCTTGTGCACGGGCGGCGCGATCGCGTAGTCGACGATGCTGCCCAGCATCAGCGTGTAGCCATCGGCCGGGCTGCGGGCCAGCGCGCTGGCGCCCAGCGTGGCGCCGGCGCCCGGCTTGTTGTCGATGGTGACCGCCTGGCCCGGGCGATCGCCCTGCTGGCCTGCACCGCCGCACCGCTGCACCGGCCGCTGTAAGCCCAGCCCGGCGCCGACCTGGTGCTGACCTTCCGCAATAGCCACAACTGGCTGGAGGCCGGCCACCTCGACCAGAGCCTGCGCACGTTCTCGCGGGCGCTGAAGATCGGCGGCGTGTTCGGCGTCGAAGAACACCGCGCCGCGCCCGGCACATCGCTGGCGCAGATGAAGACCAGCGGCTACGTCACCGAAGACCTGGTGATCGAACACGCCAGGGCCGCCGGTTTCGACCTGGTCGCGCGCAGCGAGCTCAACGCCAACCCGCGCGACACCAAGGATTACGCCAAGGGCGTGTGGACCTTGCCGCCGACCCTGACCGGCGGCGAGGTCGACCGCGAAAAGTACCTGGCCATTGGCGAATCCGACCGCATGACCCACCGCGACGTGAAGCTGCGCCAGCCGTGAGCGACGGCGCGGACCGCGCGCGCCCCGGCCCCGCGGGTCTGGTCCGGGGCCGCGTTGAGCGGGCAGCCCACTTTCCGTATGATGTTTGCATATGCAAGTGAAAACCCCCTTCCCTTCCGCCCAGCGCGACGCGCCCCCCGTCGCCGACTGGAACCAACAACTCAGCGCGGTGCTGGCGCGTTTGGCCGCCGCCGGCGGGCGGCCCGGCGTGGCCACGCCCGAGCAGGTGGCCGGCAAGACCGGCCTCGAGATCATGCAAGCGATGCTGCACGGCGAACTGCCCTTCCCGCACATCTTGCAGACGCTGGATTTTTCGCTGGTCGAGGTGGCGCCGGGCCGGGCGGTGTTCCAGGGCACACCGCAGCTGAAACACTACAACCCGCTGGGCAGCGTGCACGGCGGCTGGTTTGCCACATTGCTTGACTCGGCGCTGGGCTGCTCGGTGCACACCAGCTTGCCGGCGGGCTTCGGCTACACCACGGCCGAGCTCAGCGTGAACATCGTGCGTGCGGCCAGCAGCGCCAGCGGCCCGCTGCGCGCCATCGGCCAAGTGGTGCACAGCGGCCGCCAGCTGGCCACCGCCGAGGCCCGCATCGTCGACGCCGCCGGCAAGCTGTACGCCCACGGCACCACCACCTGCCTGGTGTTCGCGGCGCGGCCAGGCTGAGCCAGGCCGGCAGCCGACCGGTCCCCGCAGCCCGGCGGCGCCGATCAGGCGCTACCGTGCCGCCCGGCCGGGTACTGGCAGCAGGCAGCAGGCGGCAGGCGGCAAGCGGCGGCCCGGGCCGAAGCGTCGGCAGGCTCGCCACGCGCAACGCCAGGGTGGACTGCCCGGCCAGCGCTGGGGTCGCCGGCAAGCAGTTCGTTTTGGCCAAGCGCTTGGTCCCGAGTGAATGGAAACCACCATGAAACTGAACTTGAAGGGTGGCCGATGGCTGCCGTTGACAGCGTCTTGATGGATGTTTGCCGTGCCGGCGATCGCACAAACCGAGGCCACGGCGTCGGCAGCGACCGCTGCAGACCGCGTGGAGCGCATGACCACGCCAATGCTGACCGAGCAGAAGCTACTGATGCTCGGCGAGCGCTTGGCGCTTGGCGCTTGGCGCTTGGCGCTTGGCGCTTGGCGGGCCACTGTCGACCACAAAGACCGTAACCACAGCCTCGCCTGGCGGGTCTGCCCGCCCCGTGGCCACGGAAAATGACGTTCTGAACGGCCTACCCTCAGCAAGCCTACGAGCTGTTCCAGCAAATCCGCTTGTAGACCGAAATCGGAACCCCAACATCAGGCCCAATGCCGCTCGCGCTAGGGCAAACACTCTCGACCAGTGGCGTGGGAGTGAATATCATCTAGCCCGCGTGGTTCCTTCACAATCGCGGCCACCAAAACCATAACGGAGACTCAAATCATGAAACAGATTCGCTCGCTCATTGCGCTTGCCACGCTTTGCTGCGTCGGCTTTTCCGCACTGGCACAGACGACGCCGCCACCGGCCCCTGAGCCGGGTTGGGCCAAGGGCCGTCCCAAAACCGACACCGCCATGAAGATGGCGCCGGTGGCGGCATTCCCGATCCCCACTGCCGCCGACAAGCTGCCGACCGCCAAGTTCAAGCTGCCGCCCGGCTTCAAGGTCGAGACCTGGGCCTCGGGCGTGCTCGACGCCCGCGCCTTGCGCCAGGGCGCCAAGGGCAACGTCTTTGTCAGCTCGCTGTTCGTCGCCAACAAGATTTACGCGATCCCCGAGCAGGGCAAGCACGAGGCCAAGGTCATCATCGACAAGTTGCCGATGGCCGCTGGCATCGAGTACCACAACGGCAGCCTCTACGTGGCCACCACCACGAAGATCATGCGTTACGACAACATCGAGGACAAGCTGGACAACCCCGGCGAGCCCAAGGTGCTGTATGACAAGCTGCCCGGCGGCGACGACCACAGCTGGAAGTTCCTGCGCATCCACAAGGACAAGCTGTACTACGCCATCGGTGCGCCGTGCAACATCTGCGATCCCGGCGAATACGCCAAGATCTATCGCATGAACCTGGACGGCAGCAACATCGAAACGGTCGCCTCTGGCGTCCGCAACACGGTGGGCTTCGACTTCGATCCGAAGACCGGCAACCTCTGGTTCACCGACAACGGTCGCGACTGGCTGAGCGAGGAGTTTCCGAACGACGAACTCAACCAGGTGACTTTGCCGGGCAAGCAGCACTTCGGCTTTCCGTTCTGCCATCAAGGCAACATGCCTGATCCGGAATTTGGCTGGGGCAAGTCGTGCGACGACTTCACCAAGCCGGCTGCCCTGCTCGGGCCGCACGCCGGCTCGTTGGGGATGACGTTCTACAGCGGCAAGATGTTCCCTGCCAAGTACCAGGGTGCGATGTTCATCGCGCGTCACGGTCCGTGGAATCGCACCAAGAAGTACGCCGATGTCTCAGTCGCCTGGCCCGACGGCAAAGGTGGCGCCAAGGTCGAACCGTTCATGACCGGCTTCGTCGAGAACAACGCCTATCTGGGTCGCCCGGTGGATTTCCTGGTGCTCAAGGACGGCTCGATGCTGGTCAGTGACGACCACGCCGGAGCGATCTACCGCATCAGCTACAGCAAGTGATGAGAGGCTGGCCTGCGGGTCTTTTGTCGTGCATGGCCGTGTTGGCACTGGTGGTCATTTCGCCACCGGCCGCTGGGCAGGCAAAAGCCCGCAAGGCCGCTGCTGCGGCGAGCAGTGCCACTGCCGCCAGCGGCCCTGCAGTCGCCAGCTACGCTCAGCGATTTGCTGGGCTGTGTGCCGCCTGTCATGGCGCCAATGGCCGAAGCGACATGCCCAACACACCGGTGCTTGCCGGCCAGCCTTCTTTTTATGCCATCACGCAACTGTTCTTGTTTCGTGAGGGCCGGCGCAGCAACGAGGGCATGACGGCAGTGGCCAAGACCCTCACTGACGACGACATGCGCGGCTTCGCCGATTTCATCGGCACCTTGCCAGCCGTGGCTGCGCCGCCACCCGCGACACCGCCCGACGCAGCGCGCATTGACAAAGCGCGGGCACTGGCGACCGAACACAAATGTGTCTTCTGCCACGGTGCCGATTTCAGCGGCGGCAACCAGGTGCCGCGCATCGCAGGGCAACGTGAGGACTACCTGCAGATGAGCTTGCGGGGTTTTCGCACGGGCACGCGGCCGGGTTATACGCAGGCGATGACGGCCGCCTTGAGCCAGATCCCGCTTGAGGATTTGGACACCCTGGCCTACTACGTCGCCCGCTTCCCCGGCCCAGTTGCCGTGGCGGTTCCGGCCAGCAAGTAGGCGGCGCGGGCCGCAACGACCCTGCCCGGCCGCTGACCATCACCTGCTTCGGCAGCGATCTCGGCTCGGCGAAAGCCCGCTCGGCACATGCAGCACGGCAAACGCCGTATCCCGACACCTTTGAAGCTGGTCAGCCGCAGCGCCAGCGGCGCGGCGGGCTGGGTGGGCTGATCCGGTCAGGCAGCTAAGGCAATGCTGAACAAGTCCTCGCGAGTGTGGGCGCCCTGGTTTGGGCTGGGCTGCAAGGCGCAAACCACAGCCATAGCCCCGCTATGGCGAGGATTTGCAACGCGGCAGACCGCCCAAAACAGGGATGACCGCGCCGCGAGGGACTTGTTCAGCGTTGCCCTAAGGCAACGCTGAAGCGCTTTGCTTCACAGCGGCCGTGGTTGGCTTACACCGTTCGCCGCAGCGCCTCGAAGAACAGCTCTGATTGCAGCCGCTCGCCCAAAGTTTGCGCGCCCACCCGGGCGGCCAGCGCGTCGGCCACCGGCAGCAGCGGCCGGCCGGTCGACATCGCCAGCAGCTGCAGCTGACAGGCACGCTCCAGGTAGTACAGGTCGTCGTAGGCATGGGCCAGGCGGTCGGCGCAGACCACCACGCCGTGGTTGCCGAGGAACACCACGTCGGCGCCCTGCATGGCCGCGGCGATGCGCTCGCCCTCGGCGGCGTCCAGCGCCAGGCCGTTGTAGTGCGCATCGACCGCCACCCGGCCGTGGAAGCGCATCGCCGTCTGCGACAGCCGGGTGTCCAGCGCCCGGTCGGCGGTCAGCGTCAGCGCGGTGGCATGCGGCATGTGGCTGTGCAGCACGCAGGGCTGGCGGGCGCTGCGGTGGATGGCGCCGTGGATGAACATCGCCGTCGCTTCCACCGGGTGGCGGCCGGCCAGCACCGTGCCCTGGGCATCGACCATCACGATGTCGTCGGCCTGCACCTCCTGCCACAGCAGGCCACGCGGGTTCAGCAGGAAGCGGCCTGAGCCATCGGGCAGCTCAACGCTGAAGTGGTTGCAAACGCCCTCGGCCAGGCCGTGGTGGGCGGCGGCGCGCAGGGCCAATGCCAGGTCGGCGCGCAAGGCGGCAACCTGGGGCTCATGGAAGTCGTCGGCGGGTCGTGGCGAGGTCATGCGGCGTCTCCTTCAGCCCTCAAGCCGTGGCCCGGGCCTTGACCTGCAGCCGGTCAGGCGACAGGTAGGCCTGGCGATACTGCTCGAAAGGCATCGAATCACCGGCCTCGATGCGCTGCTGCTCGGCCACCGAGGCGGCGGCCATCTCGGCATAACGCTGAGCCTGCGCGTCGCTCCAGGGCAGTGCCAGCAGGGTTTGCCGGGTGCGGGCCGACTGCGCGCGGATGAAGGCCACGTAGGAATTGTCGAACTCTCCCGCCATGGTGGCCAGCACGCGGGCCGACGGCAGCTCGTCGGGCCGCGCCAGCACCGCCAGCGCCGCGTCGAGCGCGGCCTGGAAATCCCTGCCGCCGTTGGCCGCATCCAGCGCGGTGGCGATGGGGCCGCATTCGTGCAGCAGCTGCGCCGCCCAATCGGTCAGCAGCAGGGTGTGCTCGCCTTGTTCAAGCAGCAGCCCCGGCTCGCGGCCGCGCGCGGCCACGCGATGCTGGTTGCGGCCCAGCGCGGCGATCTCGGCGGGGGTGTCGGGCGGGCTGTCGGCCAGCAGGCAGTGCAACAGGAACAGGTCGATGAAACGCATCGTCGGCGCAGCAATCCCCACCGGCTCGAACGGGTCGAGGTCGAGGCAGCGCACCTCGATGTACTCGACACCCCGCTCGCGCAGCGCATGCAGCGGCCGTTCACCGGGGAAGATCACCCGCTTGGGCCGGATCAGGCCGTAATACTCGTTCTCGATCTGCAGCAGCGTGGTGGCCAGCTGGTTGTAGTCGCCGCCCGGGTTGCGGATGCCCAGCGCCTGGTAGGCCGGATAGGGCCGGGTCAGCGCCTCGTGCAGCGAGTTGGCATACCTTTCCAGGCTGTTGTAGCTGACCGCCAGCGAGGCTTGGGCATCACTTTGGTAGCCCAGCCGGCCCATCCGCAGGCTGGTGCCGTGCGGCATGTGCAGGGTGCCGTTGGGCGCGCCGGGGATAGCCTGCAGTTCATGTTCGCGCCCGGCCACGAAGCTGCCGCACACCGCCGGCGACGCGCCGAACAGGTACAGCAGCACGAAGGAATGACGGCGGAAGTTGCGGATCAGCGCGAAATGCTCATCGTTGCTCAAGCCCGGCATCGACCAGTTGTAGTGGATGCCCGAGATCGTCTGCATGCGCCGGCCATAACGGTGGCCCAGGCCCATGCGGTAGACCGTCTTGGACTGGCCCACGTTGGAGGTGCCGTACTGGCCCAGCGGG
>JAYVDE010000006.1:0-8224 GCA_043749575.1 Burkholderiaceae bacterium
TCACGGTGTTGGCGATGAAGACGTGGCGCGCCGGATCGGCGTCGCCCCGGCTCAGGCCCAGCGCGGCGAGCATGCGGTCGAGCAACTGGCCGGACGGCCCGACGAAGGGCTCGCCGGCCAGGTCTTCCTGCTCGCCCGGGGCCTCGCCGACGACCATGCAGTGTGCACGCGGGTGGCCGCTGCCGAACACCGTCTGCTGCCGGCCCTCGCACAGGCCGCAGGCGCGGCAATCGGCCACCGCAGCACGCAGCGCAGGCCAGTCGAGTTGGGTGATCGCCGCGGCGTCGGCCCGGACCGTGACCGGGACGCCGCCCGCCACCGCAGCAGCCCGAGGGCCGGCCACCGCTGCTGCGGCAGGTACAGCGACCACGGCGGGGGCAGCGACCGCGGCAGGGGTAGCGGCCACGGCAATGGCCACGGCCTTGGCCATCACTGGCGACGTCACTGCCGACCTCGCTGCCGGCGGGGCCTCGGCCACCGCGTCCGGGGCGCTGCCGCCGGACTCGCCAGGCTGCCACAGCCGCAGCCCCATTTCGCGCAGCTGCGCCTGCTGGCGCTCAGTCCAGCGCATCAAGCCACCCCGCAGCAGCAGGGTCACCCAGCACCTTGCGCCGCATCACCACCGCGTCTTCACGTTGTTGCCGGTCGGCGGGGTAGTAGCCGTGGCGGCTGCCGACCTGCACAAAGCCATGCCGCGCGTAGAGCGCCTGCGCGCCGGTGTTGCTTTGCCGGACTTCAAGCCACAGCGCCAGGTCGCCGCGGGCATGGGCCCAGGCGGCCAGGCGGTCGAGCAGGGCCTGACCGTGGCCCCGGCGCTGCCAGGCCGGCGCGACGGTGAGGTTGAGCAAATGGGTTTCCTCGAAGCCGGGCAGTGCGACGAAGTAGCCGATCAGCGCGCCGTCGGGGTCGCAGCGCAGCACGCTGTGGTAGCCGGCAGCCAGCGAGTCGATGAAATTGCGACGGCTCCAGGGCTGTGGGTAGGCGGCGACTTCGAGCGCCATCACCGCGTCCAGGTCGGCCGCGGCCATCGGCCGGTGCTGCGGCGCCGGCTCGGGGCGCAGCACGGCGTTCATGTCGACAGCGCGGCCGGCGCGCCGGGCGGCTTGGCCAACGGGCTGGCGGTGGCGGCAGTGGTGGTAGCTGTACCGGGTTCGGCCTTGGCGTTGGTACTGGTACTGGTACTGGTACTGGTACTGGCATCCCGCAGCGCCTGCCGCTCGGCGGTGGTCTGGGCCACCTTGTCGCGCAGGTAGATCGGCAGCGCCTGGTCGGCCGCCCGGCCTTCGCCGCGCTGCCAGGCCTGTTCGGCCAGCCGCAGCAGCGCCGCGGCTCGGTCGACACAATGGGGCCAGGCGCTGGCGCCGGGCGCCGGCAGCCGGTCGGCAAACACGGCCAGCGCATTGCCGGCGACGCGGGCGGGCGGCGCCGCGGCCCAGGCGTCGACCAGCGCCGGCAGGGTCCACAAGCGGGGCGCCACCTGCAGCTGCCAGCCAGCGGGGCTTGTGGCGCCGTCGTGGTCATGGGCGTGGTCGTGGTCGTGGTCGCCGTGGTCACCGATCTGGCTGCCTTGGCCGCCTTGGCCGTTGTGGCGGTATGCCGCGGCGTAGACCTCGTCCATGCGTGCATCCACCGCCACCCACCAGTCACCGTCGGTCGCCAGGCCGCTGGCCGCAGCCTGGGCGCGGGCATCTTCGGCGACGATCAGCAGGCTGTCGATGGCCAGCACCGGCGTGTTGCCGGCAAACGCCAGGCCCTGGGCCACCGCACAGGCGGTGCGCAGGCCGGTGAAGGCACCCGGCCCCTGGCCGAAGGCGATCGCCTGCACCTGGGCCAGTGCCACGCCGGCATGGGCCAGCAGTTGCAACAGCAGCGGCACCAGCCGGGCCGATGCCAATGCACCACCGGCCTCGTTGACACACCAGCGCCCGGCCGGGGTCTGCAGCGCGGCAGCCAGGCGGTCGGTCGAGGTGTCCAGCGCAAGCAGGCAGGGCGTCATGGCGGTTGAAAGTGTAGCGGCCGGCCTTGGCGGTGGGCTGATCGCGGGACTTCGGGTGGCTGCGCTCGGCGTGGGGTGCCGCCGGTTGCGGTGCCGCCGCATGTGGCAGCATTCCGGGTTTTTACCGAGCCCGATGTTGCGGGCCGGTAGCCCTTCCACCCCGCCGCCAAAACCACACCGTGACCGACTTGCTGATCCCCGCGCAATGGCTGGGCTACCTGGCCGCCACGCTGACCACCGGCGCTTTTGTGCCGCAGGCCCTGCACACTTTTCGCTCGAACGATTTGTCGGGCATCTCGCTGGGCATGTACGGCGCATTCACGCTGGGCGTTGCGCTGTGGCTGCTGTACGGCCTGGCGCTGGGCGAGTGGCCGATCATCGTCGCCAACCTGATCACGCTGGTGCTGGCCTTCACGATCCTGTTGCGCACCTGGCGGGCCCGCGCCGCGGCTGCCCGGCTCAGAACGGGTTGCTGACCGCCCGCGCCTGTGCCTGCTGGCCGATGCGCAAATGCGCAGCCGGGCCGATGTGGCGGTCGCTGGCCCACAGGTAATTCGACAGCGCGGCGTCCGGAACCAGCGTGCTGATGGCGGGGGCGGTGGCCAGTACGCAGTCCCTCACGTCGACTGTGGCGCAGGCAGCATCGACCACGTTGGTCGGCCGTGCAAGGAAGTTGCTGGGATTCTTGTGCATCGCCGCCACGATGTTGTCGGCCAGCACCAGGCCGAAGTTGCGGCCGTCATTGGGCAGGATGTTGGTGCGCAGGCTGCCGTTGTAGTCGTAGCTCAGCTGGTACAGCAGCGAGATGGCGTTTGAATCGGTCTTGGCGGCGTTGTTGGCGTAGGGCGAGAGGCTGATGTCGGGCACCGTCATCACCAGCGCGCGGGCGCCGGAGGCCAGCATGTCGCTGATGGTCTGCGCCGCCGAGATGCCGCGGCGCTTGGCCTCGTTGATGGCTTCGCCGCCAGTCATCGTGCCGGCCCGCACCCGCTCGTACAGCGCAATGATGTCGTTGCCGCCGATCATCACGGTGACCAGGTCGGTCGGCCCCAGGTTCGCCACCGCAGCACGCTGCGCCGCCAGACCGGTGAGGGGGTCTTCGACTTGGGCGCCAGCGATGGCGCGGATGAAGGCTTTGGGCGTCAGCGCCGTCGGGTTGCACTCGGCAAAAACGAAGCCGTAATGCGATGCCACGCTCTGCGCAATGATCGGTGACGCGCGGCAATCGCTGCCGCTGGTGCTGCGGTCGTTGATCGTGTACTTGAAGCCGTTGCCGTCGTGGCTGCCGATGCCGCCGCGGTCGTCGTCGATCACGCTGTTCTCGTCACCGAAGGCGATCACCCGATCGGGCCGGAAGGCGCTCACTTGCGAGGTGTTGCCGCCGCAGGCGGTCAACAAGACCGCAGACAAGACCGCAGACACAACGGCCGGGGCCAGCCAACGCACGCCCAGGCGGCGCAGATCACGGGAAGAGGTCATCAAGGATTCCATCAGCAACACAGGGCGCATTTCAAGGGGGTGGGCGTGGGTGGGCGGTTTCACGGCGCTGCGGCCCGCATCAGCCGGTCGAGCACACCTTCCCACGCGAGGCCATCGGGCGGCTGCTCGACCCAGATCTCGGCCACGCCGGCCTGGTCGAAATCTCGCAGCACGGCGAACAACTCATGCGCCACCGCCGCCGGATCGGCCGGCTGGCAACGCCACAAAACGCCCGGCTGGCCAACGCCGGCCCGCCGCGAATATACCGCCAGGCCTTTGCCGGTTTGTTGCGGTGCGGCGGCTGAATGCCCCCCAGGCCGCCGCATGGCGAGGGCTTGTGACAGCGCCGCTGCCGGCCACAGCCGCACCCGAGCCTGCGGTGCGTAGTGCGAGGCCAGCGTGCCGGAGGCCCGCGGCGCCTGGTCGTCGGCAGCCCACAAGGGCTCGCCGAGTGCGGCTTCCAGCTGGGCGCGGGTCAGCACGCCGGGGCGCAGCAGCACCGGCCGGCCGCGGCTGCAGTCGACGATGGTGGATTCGATGCCGAGCGGGCAGTCGCCGCCGTCCAGCACCCAGAGCGCGTCGCCGAACTCTTGCGCCACATGCGCCGCGCTGGTCGGGCTGACGCGGCCGAAGCGGTTGGCGCTGGGCGCGGCCACGCCGGCCACGCCGCGCCGGGCGGCCTCGCGCAGCAGCGCCTGGGCCACCGGGTGTGACGGGCAGCGCAGGCCGATGCTGGCCTGGCCGCCCGCGGCGGCGGCGCCGATGCCCGGTGCCCGCGGCACGATCACCGTCACCGGGCCGGGCCAGAAGGCGGTTGCCAAGCGGCGGGCGCAGTCGGGTAGCGCGGCGCTGAAGTGCGCGGCCTGTGCCAGGTCGACCACGTGCACGATCAGCGGATGGTCGGCGGGCCGGCCCTTGGCCGCGAAGATGCCGGCCACCGCCGCCTCGTCGTCGGCGCGCGCGCCCAGGCCGTAGACGGTTTCGGTGGCAAAGGCGACCAGGCCGCCGTCGGCCAGCCGCTGCGCCGCGGCGGCCAGCGCTGCCGGGTCGTCGCCGCGCAAGACGGTCATGCCGATGCCGGGCGCGCCCAGCCGGTGCCGGGCCGCTGGCGACCCACGGCAACCAACCCTCGGCCGGCAACTACCGGTGCGCTGGGGCAGGTGATGGCCGGCCTGGGCCCCCGGGCGGCTGGACACCCCGGCGCGGGCCGCCCGCAAACAAAGCCTGGCGATTTCACGTCAAAACGCCGGCAGGCCCAGCAGCGCCGCGGCTTGCAGCGCGGTGGCGCGGGCCTGCGCCGGGGTGGCGGCGGTCAGCGTCAGGTGGCCCATCTTGCGGCCCGGGCGGGCGCTGGTCTTGCCATACAGGTGCAGGTGGCTGCCGGGCAAGGCCAGCACCTGCGGCCAGGGCGGTGTCGTCTCGCGGCCACCGGCGGGGAACCACAGGTCGCCCAGCAGGTTCAGCATCACCGCGGCGGAATGTTGGCGCGGCGCCACCAGCGGCAGGTTGGCCAGCGTGCGCACCTGCAGCTCAAACTGGCTGATGTCGGCGCCGTCGATCGACCAGTGGCCCGAGTTGTGCGGCCGCGGCGCCATCTCGTTGGCGACCAGGCGGCCGTCGGTCAACACGAAGAACTCGACACACAGCACGCCGACGTATTGCATCGCTTCGGCCAGCGCGGCGGCGGCGTCGGCGGCCTGCTGCGCGATGGCGGGCGAGGCGTCGGGCGCGGGCACCTGGGTGACAGCGAGGATGCCGTCGCGGTGCAGGTTCTGCTGCACCGGCAGGCGCACTACCTGGCCGGCGGCGCTGCGGGCGACCACCACGCTCAACTCCAGCGCCAGCGGCAGCAGCTTTTCCAGCACGCAGGGCACTTGGCCCAGCGCGCCCCAAGCGGCGGCCAGCGCGGCGCGGTCGGCCACCCGCGCCTGGCCCTTGCCGTCGTAGCCCAGCCGGGCGGTCTTCAGGATGCCGGGCAGCAGCTCGTCGGCCACCGCAGCCAGCCGCTCGGGCGTGTCGATCAGCGCAAACGGCGCGCAGGGCACGCCGCTGCGGCGGAACTGGGCCTTCTCGGCGGCGCGGTCCTGGCAGATGGCCACGCTGTCGGCGGTGGGCGCCACCGGCCGGTGTGCGCCCAGCGTGACCAGCGCGCCGGCGGGCACGTTTTCGAACTCGGTGGTGATGGCGTCGCTGCGTTGCATCAGCTGCGCCAGGCCTTGTTCGTCGAGGTAGCCGGCGCCGATGTGGTAATGCGCCACCAGGCCGGCCGGCGACGTGACATCGGGGTCGAGCACCGCGGTGAAGTAGCCCATTTCCTGCGCCGCCTGCACGAACATGCGGCCCAGCTGGCCGCCGCCCATCACGCCCAGCGTCGCGCCGGGGAGGATCAGTTTGCTGCTCACTGGACAGCCTTCCGGGGGTTCATGCCAGTTCGGCCGTCATCGCGTGCGCCGCCTCGGTTTGTCGGCTGCGATAGGCCGTCAGTTTCTCAAGCAGGGCGGGGTCGCCGGTCGCCAGCATCGCCACCGCGAACAGCGCCGCGTTGGCCGCACCGGCCGCACCGATGGCGAAAGTGGCCACCGGAATGCCCTTGGGCATCATCACGATCGAGTGCAGAGAATCGACTCCCGACAAGTGTTTGCTGGCCACCGGTACACCCAGCACCGGTACGGTGGTCTTGGCCGCCAACATGCCCGGCAGGTGGGCTGCGCCGCCCGCACCGGCGATGATGGCGCGCAGGCCGCGGCCGGCAGCGGCCTCGGCGTAAGCGAACATTTCGTCGGGCATCCGGTGGGCCGAGACCACGCGACATTCATGCGCCACGCCAAACTCGGTGAGAATCAGCGCCGCCTGCTGCATCGTCTGCCAATCGCTGGACGAGCCCATCAGCACACCGACCACGGGGCCTGCCTTGCCGTGATCGGCGCTGTCATTGATGTTCTCCACGTCTGGCAAGGCTCTGGTCTCCAGCAGGTCTGCATAAACATCGAATTGTAGGCGGCCGGCCCGATATGGACCGGTTCAGCCCCGCCGCCATCCCAGCCCCTCCGCCAACCCCAGCCCGGCCGACACCATGAGCGACATCACCATCCAGAACTTCGAAGCCGACTTGATCCAGGCCTCGATGCAGCAACCGATGCTGCTGGACATCTGGGCGCCCTGGTGCGGCCCCTGCCGCACACTGGGCCCCTTGCTCGAGAAGGTGGAGGCGGCCTACGGCGGCCGCTTCAAGCTCGCCAAGCTCAACAGCGACGACCAGCCCGAGATCGCCGCCCAGCTGAGCCAGGCCTTCGGGGTGCGCTCGATCCCGTTCTGCGTGCTGTTCAAAGAGGGCCAGCCGGTCGATGGTTTTGTCGGCGCGGTGCCCGAGGCGCAAATCCGCGAATTTCTCGACCGCCACGTGCCCAGCGCGCAGGCGCTGGAAGCCGAAGAAGACACCGCCGAGGCCGAGGTGCTGGAGGCCGAGGGCGATATCGACGCCGCGCTGGCCAAGTTGCAGCAGGCGGTGGCGATTGACCCGGCCAACCACAGCGCCCGCAACGACTACGTCAAGCTGCTGATCGAGACCGGCGCCATCGCGCAAGCCCGCCAGGCCTGGTTGCCGGTGGCCGCCAAGGCGCTGGTTGACGCCCGCATCGCCGCGCTGGGCTTGTGGCTCGATGCCTGCGAGAAGGCGCCCAGCGCCCGGACGGCGCAGCAACTGGCCGCCGCGATCGAGGCCAACCGCCGCGACTTCGACGCCCGCTACGAACTGGCCCAGGGCCTGCTGGCCGCCAGCCAGTTCACCGAGGCGATGGATGCGCTGCTCGAGATCGTGATGCGCGACAAGGTCTGGAACGGCGAGCTGGCGCGCAAAACCTATGTCGCCATCCTTGAAATCCTGACCAAGCCGGCGCCCAAGCCGGCGGCCGGCGAGGCCACCAAGGGCGCGCTGGAACTGACCGGCCGCACCGTGGTGGTGGCCGGCGACCCGGTGGTCGACCAGTACCGCCGCAAGCTCAGCATGGCCTTGTTCTGAGCGCAGCGCCGGGTGCTGCCCGGCTGTCATCGCACCGCCACCTACAATAAGCGGTTTGCCCGCATCATCAGCGGGCGCAACGGGCGCAGCCCAAGGATCTTCACCGTGTTCATTTCCCAAGCCTTTGCCCAGGCCGCACCGGCCGCTGCCGCCGGCGGCATTGAATCCATGTTCGGCTCGGTCGGCCAGATGTTGCCGCTGGTGCTGATGTTCGTGGTGCTGTACTTCATCATGATCCGCCCGCAGATGAAGCGGCAGAAGGAGCACAAGGCCATGATCGAGGCCTTGGCCAAGGGCGACGAGGTGGTGGTCGCCGGCGGCGTGATCGGCCGCGTTGCCAAGATGGGCGAGACCATGCTCAACGTCGAAGTGGCCAACGGCGTCGAGCTGCAGGTGCAGCGTTCGGCGGTGGTGCAGGTGCTGCCCAAGGGCACTTACGGCAAGTGAGGATTGGCGAGCGGCGCCGGCATTGGGCGGCGCTGCGGCCCGCCGCACCCGCTTGGCGCCACCCGCCAGCCACCCGCCAGCCAGCCAGCCAGCCAGCAGCCACCCCGGGTGACCGGCGGGCATCCTGCATGACGCCCCACCTGACATCCCGCCCGACACCCCGCCCGACACCGGCCCGCCCAGCGCCCCGGGCCTAGGAACGCACGATGAACCGCTACCCCTGGTGGAAATACACGATCTTAGGCATCGCGCTGCTGATCGGCCTGCTCTACACCCTGCCCAAC
>JAYVDE010000007.1:0-2989 GCA_043749575.1 Burkholderiaceae bacterium
TTGGCGTATACGGCGTTGATTCAGGCCGCATTTGCGTGGCCGCGCTCAATACCGGCAACATCGACCACGTGGTGGCGTCCATCGCCAAGGTGCTCACCACCCCAGCCTGATCAACCTGGGCACCGTGGCACCGGCGTGTGACGTGTGTGCCCGAGGGGCTCATGCAGTGGTTTGCACTGTGAGATAAGCTCTATTTGCTGAATCAAAGCGGCTCAAGCGCAGGCAACATTCATCAAGAAGCGCATAATTGCTGCACTGCACAAAAATGTGTCCCACTGTCAGGTGGGATTCAAGCCGGGAAGCACATGATGCTTCCCGGCCTGACGACCCACCCACACTCCGGAGCAACACGCCATGCTGTATCAAGTCTATGAATCACAACGCGCGCTGATGGCGCCGTTTTCAGAATTTGCCAGCGCCACGGCCAAGCTCTACAACCACCCGCTGTCGCCGTTCACCCACACGCCGTTGGCCGAGCGGGTGTCGGCCGGTTTCGACCTGGCCCACCGCCTGGCCAAAGACTACGAGAAGCCCGAGTTCGACATCCGCACCGTGCCGGTCAACGGCGTCGATGTGGCGGTGCAGGAGCAAGTGCCGATCACCAAGCCGTTCTGCCGCCTGCTGCGTTTCAAGCGCTTCTCCGACAACACCGCGGTGCTGGACGTGATGAAGAACCAGCCCACCGTGCTGGTCGTCGCGCCGCTGTCGGGCCACCACAGCACCCTGCTGCGTGACACCGTGCGCCTGCTGCTGCGCGACCACAAGGTGCTGATCACCGACTGGACCGACGCCCGCACCGTGCCGCTGGAAGCTGGCCCGTTCCATCTGGCCGACTATGTCGAGTATGTGCAGGACTTCATCCGCTACCTGGGCCCCGAAGTCAACGTGATCTCGGTCTGCCAGCCCACCGTGCCGGTCTTTGCCGCCGTCTCGCTGCTGGCGACGAACGGTGAGTTCACGCCGCGCACGCTGACCATGATGGGCGGCCCGATCGACGCCCGCAAGTCGCCCACGTCGGTCAACAACCTGGCCACCACCAAGCCCTACGAGTGGTTCGAGAACAACGTGATCTACCGTGTGCCGAGCAACTTTGCCGGCGTCGGCCGCCGCGTCTACCCGGGCTTCCTGCAGCACACCGGTTTCGTGGCGATGAACCCCGACCGGCACCTGTCGTCGCACTACGACTATTTCCTCGACCTGATTCGCGGTGACGATGAATCGACCGAGCAGCACCGCCAGTTCTACGACGAGTACAACGCCGTGCTCGACATGCCGGCCGAGTACTACCTCGAGACCATCAAGACGGTGTTCCAGGATTTCTCGCTGGTCAATGGCACCTGGGAAGTCAAGGGCACGCTGGTGCGGCCGCAAGACATCACCGGCAGTGCGTTGCTGACGGTCGAGGGCGAGTTGGACGACATCTCCGGCGCCGGCCAGACCCGCGCCGCGCACGCCATGTGCACCGGCATCCCCAAGGAACACCAGTTTCACTACGACGTCGAGGGCGCTGGTCACTACGGCATCTTCTCGGGCCGCCGCTGGCGTGAGATGGTCTACCCGGTGCTGCGCGACTTCATTCGGCGCTACAACCCGCAGACGACGAGCGAAGCCGAGTCCAGCCCTGAGACCGATGCCCCGGCGCCCGTTCAGGCTGCGCGCAAGGCCGTTGCGCTGGCGCCGCTTGCGGCACCCGTGGCACCCCTGGCACCCCTGGCAGCCGTGGCAGCCGAGGTGGTGACGGCACCCGAGGTGGCTGCGGCGAGCTTGACACCGGCGGTGGCCGAGGCTGTGGTGGTCCCCGTGGTGGCGGCAGTGGTGGCCCAGCTGGCGCCGGTAGCAGCCGCCGCGGCAGCGCCGGTCAAGGCGGCGACCGCCGCAAAAGCCGCGACCGCCGCAAACGCCGAAACTGCCGCCAACTCGGCAACCGCCGAGTTGGCCGTGGCCAAGACCCCGGTCGCCAAGCCCGCGCTTGCCAAGCCCGAGGTCGCCAAGGCGGCGCCGGGCAAGGCTGCGCCCACCAGCGCGGCGGCCAGCCGCCCGGTGCGCCAGGCGGTGGCCCAGGCCCAGCCCAAGGCAGCGGCACCGCTCGCGCCGGCCACGCGCGGCCGCGCACCGACCCGCAAGGGATAATCCGAGCGGTGACGCTCACCGCCCTCTTGTCCTTGAACTGCGCTGCCAGGGCGTCGTTGGCCGACCGCCTCGACGCCCTGCTGCCGCAGACCCAATGCACCCGCTGCGGCTACCCCGATTGCCGACGCTATGCCGAGGCCATCGCCGAGGGCGCCGCGGCGATCAACCGCTGCCCACCCGGTGGTGTCGACGGCATCGCCCGGCTGGCGTTGGCCAGCGGCCAGCCGGTGCTGCCGCTGGACCCCGCTTGCGGTCGCGAAGGCCCGCGCCTGCTGGCGGTGATCGACGAGGCCTGGTGCATCGGCTGCACGCTGTGCATCAAGGCCTGTCCGGTCGATTGCATCGTCGGCGTGTCCAAGGCCATGCACACGGTGATCGACGACCAGTGCACCGGCTGTGAACTTTGCGTGCCGGTGTGCCCGGTCGACTGCATCTCGCTGGTGCCTGTCACTGGCGATGACACCGGCTGGCAAGCCTGGTCGTCGGCGCAGGCCGACGACGCCCTCCTGCGCTACCGCGCCACCCAGCGGCGCCGGGCCCGTGACCAGCTTGAGCACGACGACCAGCTGGCGACCAAGGCCGCCGCCAAGCTGGCCGACCTGCCCGCCCACAGCCACCACACCGACCCCCCCACGCTGGACCGCAAGCGCACGGTGATCGAGGCCGCGCTGGCCCGCGCCCGGGCCCGCCGCAACGCCGAGGGCGCCGCCTGAACACCACCCCGATGTCGCGGCCGAAGGCCAACGCGCTGCGCTTGCTGTGCATCGCGCTGGTGCAGGCCGTGCCGATGCTGAAAGCAGGCGCCCGATGACGATGAAAGCCGCCGAGATCGACTCTTTTTTTGCCACGCTGGCCGCCG
>JAYVDE010000008.1:0-2970 GCA_043749575.1 Burkholderiaceae bacterium
ATCAGCTCGCGGCTCTTGCGCTCGCTCTCGGCATAGGCGGCTTGCGCCTCGTCCAGGTGGCCCAGCGCATGGGCTACATTGCCCAGCTTGTCCATCGAAACCGACAAATCGCGCAGCCGCTCAGCCGTTTTGCCAAATTCAGCGATCAACTCGCGGTGTAGGCGCTCGCTCTCGGCATAGGCTGCTTGCGCCTCGTCCAGGCGGCCCAATCCTAGTGCGACGTCGCCCAGCTTATTGATCGAAACCGACAACTCGCGCAGCCGCTCCGGGGTTTTGCCGTGGGTGCCAACGGCTTCGCGTATCAGCGCCACCGCCTGGCGTGCTATGTCAAGCGCTACTGCGGCATGTCCGGCATGCAGCGCGGCGTCGCTCGCCTCGGCAGAGTCCCATACTGTCAGGGTTGCGCCGCTCTTGATGCTGTCTTGCCAGCGCCGCACCGCAGCCGGAAGCGCAACTTCCAGGGTGGTCAGCGGTTCAACCGTCTGGGACTTATCGGCAGTTTCAACATCGGCGACGCTTCCGGTAGCGTTAGCGGTGGCGGCGGGAGCAGGGAGCGTGGCAACGCTGGTTTCCAGGTACACCGAAGGCTGGCGAATCGTCCAAAGGTCGGGCGCGGCCTCTGCCGCGCGTTTTGTCCAGTCGAGCGGCAGCGCCAATACCACTGCGCGGGTGTGTTCACGCATCAGGCTGGCACGCCGCTCGTTGAGGCGGTAAAAGAACTCGGTCCGGGCGCAATCCCAATCCGGGTCTGCCGGATGCCCGTCCAGGTCAAGCCACAGCGGCACGCCCACCTTGACGGCAGTTGCAAACGGATTGACCGCAGCGCTCAGCAAATACTCTTTCAGGTCGCTGAGTTGCCGCACTGGAAAACGCTCAAAAGGCCGCACTCGGGTGCGCATCAGATCGTCAGCCCGGCGGAACAATGCCTCTTTGGCGCGCACATCGCTGCAAAAAACGAAGATCAAGCCAAACCCGGGCGTCCATTCCAGATTGGCGCGAAGGGTCTGCCAGGCAGTCTCAAGGAATGGCTGGTTTTGCTGATTCATCTTGTGCGTCGATTAGCCGCCACAGCAGCGGGTGAATGTCAAACCATTCCTCGCCGTTGCGGTAGTTCAGCACCACCCGCGTGTCGAACAGATGAGCCAATGTGCGCAAGGAGTCGCCCCGGTCAGCAGCAATCGCTTTGTGATGCCTGGCGATGTAGGTCAACAAGGGCCATTCACTGCGTACCGTCAGCCGCTCGGTTTCGCCACGGTTTTCATCGAGCACACGTTTGATGATGGGGTCATCTTTTTTTAGAGGCAAGCGGTCGAGTGCAAACTGGGCGTGGCCGACCACGCCGGACACCAGGCGTTGCATGAAATGTCGCAGGTCGCCGCCGGAGGCAAGCGTGAGTTGGTCAAGCGCACCGTCATCCATCACCAGCGCCCATTCGGCAAAGCGCCGCTCTATCAAACGGCGCATTTTTTCCAGCCCATCTGGCCGTGGCTGCCGACGTCCCGGGGTGTGCGTGTCGTCGGCAATGGGCTTGCAATACACGCGAACCGACGCCAGCGAGTAGTAAGTGATGAAATTGCGAACATCGGACAGCAGCGCCAAGTACGGCGGCGTGGCATAAACCACACTGGCGCCGGGTACGCGCAGCCTATCGAAGTCGCCGGCAAACGTGGCCACCACATGCTGGAACATTGCGTCCTGGTCAGTGCCTGAAACCCCGCGCAATCGCTCCAGCGAATCGACGATGACGACTACGCGCTCGCGACGGCTGCGCTGGCGCACAAAATCAACGATCTCTCCGGCGAATTGCTGAACCAGTTTGGTCCATTCCAGCGGTGACGAGAGTGTTCGGATTTTTTCTGCCACTGTTGCCTGTTGTTCCTTGAGCTTGACACTCAAGCCAGCGGCGGTCACGCCAGTGATCTCAACCTCGGTTTGTAGCCAATTGGCAAAGCGCGTCCAGGCCCCCGCCGCGAGGAAATCTTGCTTGTAATGCTTGTCGGCCCAATCCGCCAGGCCAGCCGTTACCAGCAACAGCAGGCTTTCAACCGTAATTTTTTCAGTCTCGGTAATGTATTCCAGGCTGTCAAAAAGAATGACCTGGGTGTCCTCAGCTTGCAGCGACTGCTCCAGCCTGCGCAGTTCGGTGCTTTTGCCAGTGCCGCGCTGCCCTGTGAAATAGAACAAATGGCTACCCAAAGCGCCACGAGCCAGGATGTCGTCCATCAAGGCGGTGATGACGTCCTCTTCATCGGTGCCATGCAGTCCAGGAACATAAAACGGGTTATCGGGCTGCAAAGCTTTGTCTGCCTCGACCAATGCAACCCGAAAGGCTCGAAGGTGTTTTTTGTCCATACCAAGATTATCCGGTAGGGAGACTCGCTGCTGATAACTTACTCAAATAGGCTTGGTTACCCCGCGACTACCCGTTGCTACAATGATTTTTTGCTGATTTCCGATGCCTGAATACCGGGCGTACCCGGACATTGCAGTTTCCTTCCCTCTTCGTTTTCCCCCAACAGAGACCTCGATGCAACCGTCCGTCAAACCCAAGAATCCAAATTTTTCTTCCGGCCCGTGCGCCAAACGGCCCGGCTACGACGTAAGCCGCCTGCAACTCGACACGCTGGGTCGGTCGCACCGCTCTGCACTGGGTAAGAAGGCGCTCGGACTGGCGTGCTCCGAGAGCGCGCGCATCCTCGGCCTGCCCGACGGCTACCGAGTCGCCGTGGTGCCTGGCTCCGACACGGGCGCGATAGAAATGGCGATGTGGTCGCTGCTGGGCCCACGCGGTGTCGATGTACTGGAGTGGGAGTCTTTCAGCGCTGGCTGGGTCACTGATATCGTCAAGCAGCTCAAGCTGCTCGATGCCAACGTGATCAAGGCCGACTATGGCGACATCACCGACTTTGCGCGTGTCAATTTCGACAACGACGTGGTGTTTGTCTGGAACGGCACGACCTCCGGCGTCAA
>JAYVDE010000009.1:0-2968 GCA_043749575.1 Burkholderiaceae bacterium
GCGACACAACCGAGAAGAAATGGAGCGCCTGCAACGAGAGCGGCGCATCTACTGGGGTGTGAAGGGAACTGCCACCACACCCATGCGCAAACTGTTTGCGTTCGAGGCAAAGCAGGGCATGACAACGCCGTCGATCTGGGATGACGCCGGGTTGAACCAGCACGCATCAGGTGAGTTGGAGCAAATGTTCGGAAAGAAGGCGCACTTCGATACCCCGAAACCGACCTCACTGTTGGAGCGCATCGTTCAGATCGCGACCTGCAAAGATTCCATCGTTCTCGACTCATTCGCTGGCTCAGGCACCACCGGACATGCGGTGCTCAAGCTGAACGCCCAGGACGGCGGCCACCGACGTTTCATATTGGTCGAAAGCCAGGACTACGCGGAGACAACGACTGCCGAAAGAATTCGAACGGCGATTCGTGGCTACGGCCCCGCTGGAAAATTCGTCGCCGGCCTCGGCGGCGGTTTCGACTACTACACCGTCGGCGAGCCGACATTCCTGCCGGGCGACCATCTCAACGAGGCCGTCGGCACCGAGGCCATCCGGGGCTATGTGGCCTACAGCGAAGGCATTCCTGCGGCTGACCGTTCATTGCCTGAGAACCCCCACAGCCCCTACCTGTTGGGCCTGAGCCGGGAGACGGCCTGGCTCTTTCACTACGAGCCCGACCGCGCCACCAGCCTGGACCTGGACTTTCTGGCCGGGCTGCGCTTCGGCGGCAGCACCGGCGCTGTCAAGCCTGCCACGGTGATCATCTACGCCGACCGCTGCCTGCTGTCGGCCGCCTTGATGGCCAAACACGGGATCATTTTCAAGAAGATTGCGCGCGACATCACGCGTTTTTGAAGGAGTACAGCCATGCCCATGAATCGGGATGTGAAAACTGTCAAACCCTTGCCCGACTACCGAATCTATGTTGAAACCGAAGGCGGCCAACGGGGCATCTTCAACATGACGCCGTATCTCGATCACGGCGTTTTTCGCGAACTGAAAGACCTGGCCTACTTCAACCGGGTCGGCGTGGTGCTGGGTGCAGTGACCTGGCCGCACGCGCAAGACATTGCGCCTGAAACCTTGCTGGCCGAGCTGACGCCGGTGTTGGAACAACCCGCATGGAACTGAAGGACTACCAGGCACGGGTGCTGGCCGATCTGGCCAACTACCTCGACGTGCTGGACGGCACGCCCAAGCTCGCGCAGGCCTTCAAGGACTACTGGGCCGGCAAGGGCGTGCGGGTGGGCAGCGAAGGGGGCCGCTCCGCTATGGCGCCGTACAAGAACACGGTGCCCGGCGTGCCGCACATCTGCGCCAAGGTGCCCACGGCGGGCGGCAAGACTTTCATCGCCGTGAATGCGCTGGCCACCGTGTTCAGCGCACTGGCCACGCGCGCCCCCAGGCGGGCGAAGATGGTGGTGTGGCTGGTGCCCTCGCTGACCATCCTCGACCAGACGGTGCAGGCGCTGAGCAGCCCGCAGCACCCCTACCGCCAGCGGCTGGACCAGTTGTTCCGGCACCGGGTGGTGGTGTACGAAAAACGCGACCTGCTGATGGGCGCCGGGTTCTCGTACGACACCGCGCAAGCGCAACTGTCGATCGTGGTGATGAGCTTCGACTCGCTGCGCGCCAAAAACAAGGAAGACCGCAAGATCTTTCAGGAGAACGGCAACCTGGCGTCGTTCTTGCAGCCTGACCCGGGCGACCCTGCCGACTGGCGGCTGCCCGAGCACGATGCGTCGGCCCTGATCAACGTCATCCGCCGCCTGCGGCCGGTGGTGGTGGTCGACGAGAGCCACAACGCCGAAAGCGCTTTGTCGGTCGAGATGATGATGAACCTGAACCCCGACTTCATCCTCGACCTGACCGCCACGCCGCGCAACAACAGCAACATTTTCAGCTTCGTCGACGCGCTGGCGCTAAAGAAGCAGCACATGGTCAAGCTGCCGGTGATCGTGGCCAACCGCAGCAGCAAGAACGAGGTCATCGAGTCGGCCCTGATCCTGCGCCGGCAACTCGAAGACCTGGCCACCGCCGAGCAAGCCGCCGGCGGCCGGTACATCCGCCCCATCGTGCTGTTCCAGGCCCAGCTGCGCACCGACGACGACAACACCACCTTCGAGAAGATCCGCCAACAGCTGGTCGACTGGCAGGTGCCCGAGGATCAGATCAAGATCAAGACTGCCGACATCAACGAGTTGAAAGGCGTTGACCTGATGAGCCCGGCCTGCCCCGTGCGCTACATCATCACGGTGAACGCGCTGAAGGAGGGCTGGGACTGCCCGTTTGCCTACATCCTGGCGTCGCTGGCCGACAAAACCTCGGCGGTGGATGTGGAGCAGATCCTCGGCCGGGTGTTGCGCATGCCCCATGTGCAGCAACACTGCCATGACCTGCTGAACCTGTCCTACGTGTTCACGGCCAGCAACAAGTTCATGGACACCTTGCAAAGCGTGGTGCGCGGCCTGAACCGTGCAGGGTTCTCCGACAAGGACTTTCGCGCCATCGACGCCGATTTGCCAGATGCTGCGGCGGGGTCTGCGGCAACCACCGCCGCGCTGGCTGGCGCCGCCGGCCACCCGCAGCTGCCGCTGGCCGGCTTGTTGGACCGGCCGGCCGATCGAGCCGAGGCGGCAGCGGCCGGCGAGGCGGACCTGAGCAGCATCGCGCCTGATTGGCAAACCGCCGCCACGGCGGCTTTTCCTGCGCGGGCTGAAGCGGGCGGTAGCGAGGCCGACACGGCGCCGCCGGATGCCGCATCGGCGGGCGCAGCCTTCGTCGCCAGCATCAAGGCCCGCGCGATGGCCGAAAACCAGGCCTTCGAAGAAAAGGCGCTGGCCAGCAACGACGATGTTTCTCCAGAGCTGGAAGACAAGATGAATCGACACCAGGTCAAGGACATCTTCCGCGATGAAGCCTTGACGGTACGCCTGCCGCAGTTTTTCATCCGGGTGCCCAACGGTGGCTTCT
>JAYVDE010000010.1:0-19936 GCA_043749575.1 Burkholderiaceae bacterium
CCCACGACGCCGGCCTTGCACTGCTCGATCACGAGCTTGGGGTTGCTGATGATGAACAGCGGCGCGGCAATGATGGGGCAGCGGCAGGTTGGACAAGGCGGCGGGCAAGGGCACAGACAACTCCAGATCAGGGTTTCAACAACGCCGGCCAGTGTGCAAGCACGCAGCGGCCGGTCTCTATCACGCGGGGGACAGGCCTGGCCAGCGCTGGCTGCCGAGGCCCACAGAAAAACGCAAAGCAGCGCAGGCGGTGCTCAGAAGGCCTCGACCGCCATGTCCACCGTGCCGGCAGCACCGTCGACGATGCTGTCGCGCAGGCCGGGCGCCTTGCTCAGCAAATGGTCACCGTAAAAGCGTGCGGTGTTGATCTTGGCGCGCATGAAGTCAGCCTCTTCGCCCAGCGCGAGCTTGTCCTCGGCCACCATCAGCGCCCGCGCCATTTGCCAGCCCGAGATCAGGTTGCCAGCCAGCATCAGGTAGGGAACGCTGCCGGCAAACACGGCGTTCGGGCTGCCAGTGCTGCCTTTGGCCATGCCGCCAGCGATGAAGGCCACCACATCCAGAAAGGCAACGCGGGCAGCCTTCAGGCGCTTGCGCATGGCCTGCGATGCATCGCTGCTGCGCGCAGCCATTGCGGCCTCGGTTGCTTCAATCTGGCCGGCAATGGCGCGGGCGGTGGCGCCGCCATCGCGGGCGGTCTTGCGGCCGATCAGGTCGTTGGCCTGGATTGCGGTGGTGCCTTCGTAGATGGTCAGGATCTTGGCGTCGCGGTAGTACTGGGCCGCACCCGTCTCCTCGATGAAACCCATGCCGCCGTGCACCTGCACGCCCAGGCTGGTGACCTCCAGGCTCATCTCGGTGGAGTAGCCCTTGATCAGCGGCACCATGAACTCGTAGAAAGCCTGGTTTTGCTCGCGCACCGCAGCGTCCGGGTGGGCGTGGGCGGCATCTTGTGCCGCTGCGGCCACCAGCGCCATCGCCCGGCAGCCCTCGGTGTAGGCGCGCATCGTCATCAGCATGCGCTTGACATCGGGGTGGTGGATGATCGGCGCGGCCGCGTTCATCGAGCCATCGACCGGGCGGCTTTGCACCCGGTCGCGGGCATAGCCCACGGCCTTCTGGTAGGCCCGCTCGGCCACCGCGATGCCCTGCACACCCACCGCGTAGCGGGCGGCGTTCATCATCACGAACATGTACTCCAGGCCGCGGTTCTCCTGGCCGATCAGGTACCCGACGGCGCCGCCGTGGTCGCCGTACTGCAGAACAGCCGTGGGGCTGGCCTTGATGCCCAGCTTGTGCTCGATGCTGACGCAGTGCACATCGTTGCGTGCCCCCAGGCTGCCGTCAGCATTGACCATGAACTTGGGGCAGACAAACAACGAGATGCCCTTGACACCCTCGGGCGCACCGCTGACCCGCGCCAACACCAGATGGACGATGTTCTCGGCCATGTCGTGCTCACCGTAGGTGATGTAGATCTTGGTGCCGAACAGCTTGTAGCTGCCGTCGGGCTGGGGTTCGGCGCGGCTGCGCACCGCTGCCAAGTCGGATCCGGCCTGCGGCTCGGTCAGGTTCATCGTGCCGGTCCACTGACCGGCGATCATCTTGGGCAGGTAGGCGGCTTGCAAGGCCTCGCTGCCAGCGGTCAGCAGCGCCTCGATCGCGCCATCGGTCAGCAGCGGGCACAGCGCAAAGCTCAGGTTGGCGCTGTTGAGCATCTCGATGCAGGCGGCATGGATCAGCTTGGGCAAGCCCTGACCGCCAAAGTCGACCGGGTGGTGCAAGCCCTGCCAGCCACCCGCGCCGAACTGCTTGAACGCTTCTTTGAAACCGGGCGTGGTGGTCACCTTGCCGTCCTTGAACGACGACGGGTTCTTGTCGCCCTCCCAGTTCAGCGGCGCGATCACGTCCTGGTTCAGCTTGGCACATTCGTCCAGCACGGCGGCCACGGTGTCGAAGCCGGCGTCCTCATAACCGGGCAGCGTGGCCACGGCCTGCAGGCCGGCCAGTTCCTTCATCACGAACAGCATGTCCTTGAGCGGGGCGCGGTAGGTCATCTTGTGTCTCCCAAAAAAGAAGGGCGCCGCGAGGGCGCCCTTGCGGTAGCTCTTGTTGAATCAGTGGCCTGGCATCACAACGCAGCGACCAACTCGGGCACGGCGGTGAACAGGTCGCCTTCCAGGCCGTAATCGGCGACGCTGAAGATCGGGGCCTCGGCATCCTTGTTGATGGCCACGATCACCTTGCTGTCCTTCATGCCGGCCAGGTGCTGGATAGCGCCCGAGATACCCACCGCGATGTAGAGCGTGGGCGCCACGATCTTGCCGGTCTGGCCCACTTGCCAGTCGTTGGGCGCGTAACCCGCGTCCACCGCGGCGCGGCTGGCACCCAAGGCGGCACCCAGCTTGTCGGCCAAGGGCGTCAGCACCTCGTTGAACTTCTCGCTGCTGCCCAATGCCCGGCCGCCCGAGACGATGATCTTGGCCGCCGTCAATTCAGGCCGGTCGTTCTTGGCGATCTCGCTGCCGATGAAGGTACTGCGGCCCGAATCGGCCACCGCGGTGATTTGCTCGACCGCAGCGCTGCCCCCGCTGGCCGCCGCGGCGTCAAAGCCGGTGGTGCGCACGGTGATGACCTTGATCGCGTCGCTGCTCTGCACCGTGGCGATGGCGTTGCCGGCGTAGATCGGCCGCTCGAAGGTGTCGGCGCTGAGCACCTTGGTGGCATCGCTGATCTGGCCGACGTCCAACAGTGCGGCGACCCGCGGCGCGACGTTTTTGCCGGCCGCGGTGGCCGGGAACAGCAAGTGGCTGTAGCCCGACGCAATCGCCAGCACCTGGGCCGCCAGGTTTTCGGCCAGGCCGTGGCCGAACGCCTCGGCATCGGCATGCAGCACCTTGGCCACACCAGCGATCTGCGCGGCGGCCGCGGCGGCAGCGCCGGCGTTGTGGCCGGCGATCAGCACATGCACCTCACCGCCGCAGGCCAGTGCGGCGGTGACGGTGTTCAGCGTTGCGCCCTTGACGTGGGCGTGGTCGTGTTCAGCGATCACCAGAACATTCGCGAGGACAGCCATCTCAGATCACCTTCGCTTCATTCTTGAGTTTCGACACCAGTGTGGCCACATCGGGCACCTTGATACCGGCGCCGCGCTTGGGCGGCTCGCTGACCTTCAGGGTCTTGATCTTCGAGCTGACATCCACCCCCAGATCGGCCGGCTTGAAGACCTCGAGCGTCTTCTTCTTGGCCTTCATGATGTTGGGCAGCGTGACATAGCGCGGCTCGTTCAGGCGCAGGTCGGTGGTGACCACCGCCGGCAGGCTCAGCGACAGCGTCTCGGCGCCGCCATCCACCTCGCGGGTGACCAGCAGCTTGCCGTCGACCACTTCGACCTTGCTGGCAAACGTGCCCTGCGGCAGGCCGGCCAGCGCGGCCAGCATCTGGCCGGTTTGGTTGCAGTCGTCGTCGATCGCCTGCTTACCCAAAATGATCAGGCCGGGCTGCTCCTTGTCGACCAGCGCCTTCAGCAGCTTGGCCACCGCCAGCGGCTGCAGTTCATCAGCGCATTCGACCAGGATCGCGCGGTCGGCCCCGATGGCCATCGCCGTGCGCAGGGTTTCCTGGCACTGCGTGACGCCACAGGACACCGCGATCACCTCGGTGACCACGCCTTTTTCGCGCAATCGAACCGCCTCTTCGATCGCGATCTCGTCGAAGGGGTTCATGCTCATCTTGACGTTCGCGATGTCGACCCCCGTGCCGTCGGACTTCACACGCACCTTGACGTTGTAGTCGACCACACGCTTCACGGGCACCAGTACCTTCATGTCACGCTGCTCCTTTGTTGGTTGAGTTGACGTGTACGTCAACCTCGAAGAATTGTAGGCGGCGCACCACCCTCATCGCCATGGCAAAAAAATAGAACGACCGTACTATTTTTTAGCATACCAGAGGGCACCTTCGATGCCCCGGTCTTCGTGGGCTGGACAGATGCGCCGCGCGGGTCTCTACTGCGGCCAGTACCTACCGTGGCTGGCACTTTGGGTGGCCGCAGCGGCTACACGTTCGACCGGCCGGGCCATGCGATTCGACCAACACGCCTTCATCAGTTACGCCCACCTCGACGACAAGCCGTTGTCGCCGCATCAACAGGGCTGGGTGAGCCGTTTCCACGTCACCTTGGACGCCTTGCTGAGCATGCGAATCGGCTACCCGGCGCGCATCTGGCGCGACGACCGGCTGCACGGAAATGATCTTTTTCCCAGCACAATCCTCGACCAATTCAACCGCACCGCCGTGCTGATCTCGGTGCTTACACCGCGTTATTTGGCCTCCGACTGGTGCACCCGCGAGCTGCAGGCCTTCTGCGACCAGGCTGACAAGCTGGGCGGCCTGCAGTGCGACAAGCACAGCCGCGTGTTCAAGGTGCTGAAGTCACCGGTCGACGACCGCGCGCCACTGCCCCCGGTGATGAAGGACATGCTGGGCTACCCGTTCTTCGTGCTGGAAGACGGCGCACCGCTGGAGTTGGACGCCGCCTACGGTGAGCGCTTTGAGCAGGACTACAACCGCCGCGTCGCCAAGCTGGCCTGGGACGCGGCGCAGCTGATCAAGCAGTTGGAGGACGCCGAAGCCCCCGCAGCGCCGGCCAATGGCCTAGGGCCCGGACCGTCTGGCACCCCGGCGCTGACCGTCTACTTGGCCGAATGCAGCCACGACTGCCGGCCCGACCGCGAGCGGCTGGAGGCTGAGCTGAAGTGCCACGGCCATACCGTGCTGCCTGACCAGGGGCTGCGTTATGACGACGCCGAGGCCTGCGGGCAACAGGTGGCGCAGTGGCTGGCGCGGGCCGACCTGGCGATCCACCTGATCGGCAACAGGCCCGGCGCGGTGCCCGACGGCGCCCACGCCGAGCCGATCGTCGCGCTGCAAAACCGGTTGGCGGCCGAACGCAGCGCCGCCAGGGGCCTGCCGCGCCTGATCTGGCTGGCGGCCGCCTGCCGGTCCGACCAGCCGGCGCATCAGGCCTACCTGGAGGCCTTGCGCCGTGACGCCGCCTTGCAGCGCGGCGCCGACCTGCTCGACGGTGGGCCAGACAGCCTGCTGCGGGCCCTGCACAGCACGCTGGAGCGGCTGGCCCGGCCGCCGACGCCGCCGCCGCCGGCCGCCGTCGGCAACGCCGCGCCGCTGGCGCTGCACCTGCTGTGCGTCAGCGCCGACCGCCAGCCCAGCCTGCCCTTGCGCCGCTGGCTGCGCGACCAGGGCGTCGAGCTCAGCCTGCCGGCCTTCGAGGGCAGCGCGGCCGAGCTGCGCACCGCCAACCTGGCGCTGCTGGCGCAGAGCGACGCGGTGCTGCTGTACTACGGCGCCGGTGACGAGGCCTGGAAGCGTGGCGTCGACAGCCTGCTCAAAAAACAGCTGGCGCTGAGCGAGCGCGCCACGCCACCGGCGCTGGTCACCTACCTGGCCGGGCCGCCCGGCGGCGACAAAGACGACCTGCTGGCGATGCAGGCGTCGGCGCTGATCGACGGCCTGGCGGCCTTGCCCGAAGCCGCGCTGGCCGCGCTGCTGGCGCGACTGCGCGGCGGGCGCCCTGGCGCATGAGCGCGCGTGGCCGCTCCAAAGCGCTCATCCCTCAGCGCGCAGCGCAGAGGGTAGTCCAGTGAGCGCGCGTGGCCGCTCCAAAGCGCTCATCCCTCAGCGCGCAGCGCAGAGGGTAGTCCAGTGAGCCCGCCGGGCCGCCCCAAGGGCGAATTCCGCAGTGCGCAGCACGAAGGCACCCAGTGAGCGCCGCCGCTGCGGCGCCGCTCGACCCCGTGCCGACCAACCCCTTCCCCGGCCTGCGGCCGTTCCACGAGTCCGAGGCGCACCTGTACTTCGGCCGCGAGCGTGAGGTCGACGCGATGGTCGACAAGCTGGCCGCGCACCGCCTGCTGGCGGTGTTGGGCAGCTCGGGCAGCGGTAAATCCTCGCTGGTCAACTGCGGCCTGCGGCCGGCGCTGCACACCGGGCTGCTGGCCGCGGCCGGCACCGCCTGGCGGGTGGTCAGCTGCCGCCCGGGCGCCGACCCGGTGGGTGCGCTGGCCCGCGCGATGGCCGAACCCGGGCTGCTGTTCAGCCCAGCGGCGCTGCCGGCGACCACCGGTTTCACGCTGGCCCAGGCGATCGAGACCACGCTGCGCATGAGCCGGCTGGGTCTGCTGGACGCGGTGCGCCAGGCCCGGCTGGCCCCCGGGGTGAATGTGCTGGTGGTGATCGACCAGTTTGAGGAGTTATTTCGCTACCGCCGCCTGGGCGGGCCCGCAGCCGTCGACGATGCCGCCACGCTGGTCGGCCTGCTGCTGCAGGCGCAGGCCCAGCGCGCACTGCCGGTCTACGTGGTGCTGACCATGCGCTCTGACTTCCTCGGCGAGTGCAGCGCCATCGAGGGCCTGGCCCAGGCCATCAACGACGGCCAACACCTGGTGCCGCGGATGACACGCGACGAGCGTCGTGCCGCCATCGCCGGGCCGGTGGCGGTGGCCGGTGGCCGCATCGACCCGGTGCTGCTGACCCGCCTGGTCAACGACGTGGGCGATGACCCAGACCAGCTGTCGACCCTGCAACATGCGCTGAACCGCAGCTGGGCGCACTGGCAGGCCCGCGGCGGCCCGGGCGCGCTGGCGCTGGCCGACTACGAAGACGCGGCCGTCGGCACCATGGCGAATGCGCTGGATCGTCATGCCGAACAGGCCTGGGCCGCCCTGCCCGACGACGCCGCCCGCGCCACCTGCGAGCGGCTGCTGCGCGCGCTGACCGATCGCGCCACCGACCCGCGCGGCGTGCGCCGGCCGGCCCGGCTGGCCGCGCTGTGCGATGTCACCGGCGACCCGGCCGAGGCACTGTGCGCGGTGATCGAGGTCTTGCGCAGCCCCGAGCGATCGTTCCTGATGCCGCCGCTGCCCGAGCCGTTGCAGGCCGACACGGTGATCGACATCGCCCACGAAAGCCTGATGCGGATCTGGCGCCGGCTGCAGGGCTGGGCCGACGACGAAGCCCGCTCGGCCGAGCAGCTGCGCCGCCTGGCCGACGCCAGCGGCCTGCATGCCCAGGGCCGCGGCGGGCTGTGGCGCGACCCCGAGCTGCACTTTGCCGAGGCCTGGTGCGCACAGGCCCGGCCCAACCCGGCCTGGGCGGCGCAGTACGGCGTGGCGCTGGCGCCGGCGCTGGGTTTTCTGCAAGACAGCGCGTTGGCCCGCGCCGCGGCCCAGGCGGTGCAGGCCCGCCAGCGGGCGCGGCGGCGCCTGGCGTGGTCCGGCTTGGTGGCCGGCCTGGCGGCGGTGGGCCTGCTGTTCCTGGCGCTGTGGCAGCGCAGCGAGCAGCTGCTGGTCGAAGCCCAGGCCGCCAACCTGCGCAAAATGGTTTTGCAAAGCCGCGCCATGCTGGACGGCGAGGTGCCCACCACGCTGGATGTGGCGCTGCTGGTCAGCGCAGCGGCCTTCCGGCTGGGCGCCACCAACGAGAGTTACGGCGGCCTGCAGTTCGCGCTGCAACGCACCGCGCCACTGCAGCGCGTGTTGGCGCTGCCCGGCCCGGTGTTGGGCTTCAGCCCCGACCAGCGCAGCGCGGCGGTGGTCGACGGCACGCTGCTGCGGCTGCACGACGCCACCACCGGCGCAGCCCGCGGCGCCGCGCTGCAAGGCCATGGCGGCACCATCAACGCGGTGGCCTTCAGCGCCGACAGCCGCCGACTGGCCACCGCCAGCGACGACCGCACCGTTCGGCTGTGGGACGCGGCCAGCGGCGCGGCGCTGGGCGAGGCGCTGCGGGGCCACGCCAACCGGGTCTGGTGCGTGGCCTTCAGCCCGGACGGCCGGCTGCTGGCCTCGGGCGACGAGGACGCGCGCATCCGGCTGTGGGACAGCGCCAGCGGCCGCCTGCTGGCCGAGTTGCGTGGCCACGACCAGCGCATCTGGGCGCTGGCCTTCAGCCCGGACGGCCAACGCCTGGCGTCGGCCAGCGACGACCGCAGCCTGCGGCTGTGGGATCTGGCCAGCGGCCAGCCGCACGGGCCGGCGCTGCGCGGCCACGACGGCGTGGTCTCGGCCCTGGCCTTCAGCCCCGATGGCAGCCGGCTGGCGTCGGCGGGCGGCGACCAGACGCTGCGGCTGTGGGATGTGGCCAGCGGCCGGCCCATCGGCGCGCCCGGGCGCGGCCACAGCAGCCGGATCTGGGCCGTCGCCTTCAGCCCCGACGGCCGCCGGCTGGCCTCGGCTGGCGAAGACCAAACGGTGCGCCTGTGGTCTGGCAGCAGCGCCCAGCCCTTGGGCGAGCCGCTGCGTGGCCACAAGAGCCGGGTCTGGCAAGTAGCCTTTGCCGCCGACGGCGCCAGCTTGCTGTCGGCCGGCCGTGACCGCATGCTGCTGCGCTGGCGCGGCGATGGCACCGACCTGGCCGACGCCGCGCCGCTGCTGGGCCACCGCGGCGCGGTGCGCGCGGTGGCCAGCAGCCCCGACGGCGCCAGCATCGCCTCGGGCGGCGACGACGGCGACGTGCGCCTGTGGGACGTGGCGCGGCGCAGTCCGCGTGGCCCGCCGCTGCGTGGTGACGGCGCCGCCGTCTCGGCGGTGGCCTTCAGCCCCGATGGCGCTAGCCTGGCTTCGGCCGGTGAAGACGGCCGCCTGCGGCTGTGGGACGCGGCCAGCGGCAGCCCGCTGGGCGCGCCGCTGGTGGCCGGGCCGGGCGCGGTCTGGGCGCTGGCCTACAGCCCCGACGGCCGCAGCCTGGCCAGCGGCGGCGCCGACGGTGCGCTGCGCCTGTGGGACCTGGCCAGCCGCCGCCAGCGCGGCGCCGCCTGGACCGGCCATGCCCAGGCGGTGTGGAGCGTCGCGTTCAGCCCCGACGGCCGGCGCCTGGCCTCTGGCGGCGACGACGCCACCGTGCGGCAGTGGGACACGGCCACCGGCGCCCCGCTGGGCGCCCCACTCACCGGCCATGCGCAGCGGGTGTGGAGCGTGGCCTTCAGCCCGGACGGCAGCCGCCTGGTCTCGGCCAGCGAGGACGGCAGCCTGCGCCTGTGGGACGCCGCCAGCGGCGCACCGCTGGGGCCGCCGCTGCTGGGCCATCTGCAGCCGGTGACCGCAGTGGCCTTCTCGCCCGACGGCGCCAGCCTGGCGTCGGCCAGCGACGATGCCACGCTGCGCTTCTGGGACGCCCACAGCGGCGAGCCACGCGGTGCCCCGCTGCACGGCCATCGCGACGCGGTGGTCGGCCTGGCCTTCAGCCGCGACGGACGCAGCCTGGTGTCGGCATCGGTGGACGCCAGCGTGCGAACGTGGGATACGCCAGACGCCTGGATCAGCCGCTTGTGTGCGAAGCTCACTCACAACCTGGGCCGCGACGACTGGCGCCGCCTGGTCGGCGCAATCGACTACCAACCGCCCTGCCCGCAGTTGCCGCAGCGCCCGGGCGCCGACCTCAGGCCGCCCGACGGCGCCCGTCCAGCACCAACAGCACCAACAGCACCAACAGCACCACCACCACCATCACCACCGCTGCCGCAGGCCGCAGCGCCGATGGCGCCGGCTGTGCCAGCCCCGATGCCCACAACGACCCCAAGGGGACGCCCATGAAATCCGACGACTCGCAAGACGAAGTGCGCCGCCGCCTGCTGGTCCGGGCGCTGGCCAGCGCCAGCCTGGGCTGGGCCCTGGTGGCACCGCGCGCCGACGCGGCCGGGGTGCTGGGCGGGCGGCCCGAGAAACTGCCGCCGGGCCAGTCGGTTTACCGCATCACCGGCAAGGTGCTGGTCAACGGTCAGCAGGTGGCCGCCGACACCCGGATCGGCGCCAGCGACACCATCGACACCGCCCCCGGCGGTGAGCTGATCTTCGTCGTCGGCGACACCGCGATGCTGGTGCGTGAAAACAGCCGGGTCACCCTGCAGGGCGGCGCCAGCACGCTGGCCGGGGTGCAGCTGGTCAAGGGCAAACTGCTGTCGGTGTTTGGCGGCGGGCCGCGCCGGCTGAGCACGCCTGCGGCGGCGATCCACATCCGCGGCACCGGCGTCTACCTGGAGGCCGACCCCGAGCAGACTTACTTCTGCACCTGCTACGGCAGCGCCGAGGTCCAGGCCACGGCCGACCCCAGCAGCCGCGAGGCGGTGGTGGCGGTGCACCACGACAAGCCGCTGTACATCCTGGCTGCCGGCCCGGCCGGTGCGCTGATCCGCCGCGCGCCCTTTGTCAGCCACACCGACCAGGAGCTGATGCTGATCGAGACGCTGGTGGGGCGCACGCCGCCTTTCGTCTTCCCGGGCAGCCAGTACAACACGCCGCGGCCCAGCGGGCGTTATCGGTAGCCGGTGGTATCCGGTCCGGTCCGGTCCGGTAGCCGGTAGCCGGTAGCCGGTAGCCGGTAGCCGGCAGCCGGTAGCGGGCCGGGACCGGGCAAGGTCAGCGCGGCGCGCCGGCCAGTGCCCAGTTCACCAACAGGTCGTGGTACCTACGCTCGACATCACCGACCGGCACAGTCAGGAAAAAACCGGCACGCTTGCCGGCGTTGTGGTGTTCACCACTGGGCTTGCGCAGCAATTGGCTGGCGCCGAGATCATCGAAGTTCAGCAGGCTGCGCAGCGTGTTGTGCAGCCGGATGTCGGCGGCGTCGGTGTTGCCGGCGCCCCCGCTGCCGTCGCTGCCATCGAACGCCAGCAAGGGCCTGCCTTGGTACAGGTGGCAGCCGGTGCAGCCGACCAGCGTGGTCTTGACGTCGGCCAGCCCGAAGGACCGCGCCGAACCGTCGTTCACATACAGCGTCAGTTGCGCCGGCTCGCTTTGCACGCCGTTGCGCGTACTCACCAGTTCGACTTGGTAACGCTGATTCTTGGCCGCAGCGGTGGCGGTGAAGACCGCCTCGGCGCTGTCGGCATGGGCCAGACTGGCCTCGGCGGGCGACACCGCACCGCTCGGCCCCGACACCAGGCGCCAGCGGTGGCTGTCGGCAAACAGGCTGCCGGCTGCCGACAGCCGCGTGGCCACCCCGGCCACCACCTGGCGGTCCGGCCCCGGTCGGGCCACCGGCGCGCCGGGCTGCCGCGGCTGGCCGGTGGCATCACGCGGTACGTCCAGGCCCTGGGATTTCAGGTAGTCGGCCAGCGTGCGGGCCATCGCGCCGTCAGTCGGCTGGGTGGACCAGAAGCGCTGGTAGATCACCCGCGACAGCGGCATCGCGCCCTGCGCGAACACCAGCTCCCGGGTGCGCGCCAGGTAGCTGTCGAAACCAGCCCGGCTGCCAAAGGTGATGTCGGGGGTATTGACCGTGCCCAGCAGCCGGTGACAGGCCAGGCAGGCAGGTGCCACCACCCGCGTGTACAGGTCGGGCTGGCCGGCCCAGCCGGCGGGCACCGCGGGCGGCGCGAGCGGCGTGTAGCGCGTGGCGGGCAGGCCATCGCCGCCGTAGGCTTGCTTGATCACCTCGGCGGCACCGGCGGCCCATTCGCGGTCGGTGTCGCCCGACTGGCGGCATTGGTCTTCGGCCGCGCGCGCAATGGCCGGGCCGACGTAGGGATAGGTGCAGAGCACCCAGCTGTTGAGGGTTTTGAGCTGCGCTTCCTGATCGGCACGGGTGAAGCCCGGTTGGGTGGCGAACGCCAGCGCTTCGACCTCGAACGGGTGCAGCCGGCTGCGCACGTCGCCATTGGGCAGCTGCGGCGTGGTGGTGCCGCCTTGCAGCAGCGGCAGCTGGGCGTTCTGCGTCAGCCCGTCGGCGCGGCCACCATGGCAGCTGGTGCAGACCCCGGGCAACGCCTTCTTGCCGCGGCCATCCATGTCTTGGGCCAGCACGCGCGCGCCGGTGGTGGGGTCAAAGCTGTAGAACTTGACATACTTGACGCCGCCGGCCGGGCCGGGGCTGAACTCGATGGCGTTGATGCTGACGCGCCACTGCAGGTCTTGGCTGACGGCGGCGTCGAGGTTGACGGCGGCGCCATAGCCCTGGGTGCCGGGGTTGACGAGGTAGTTCTCCACCGCAAAGGCGATGGTGTCGCGGGTCGGGTCGGCCTTGTCGTGGTTGTAGCGCGCCGTCATGCGGCGGCCGTAGCCCAGGTCGCGGAAATCGCCGAACACCGCCTGCACCTGTTCACCGCGCAGCGCCGCGCTGTCGGGCGCGTCGAAGTGATTGGCCGCGCGCCATTGCGCATAGTCGCTGCGCGGCAGCGCGGCCTCGTCGTTCGCTGACAGATAGGCCTGGGCGTAGGCCAGCGAGTCGACCGCCGCAGGGCTGCCCACCGGCGTGCGCAGCGCGTTGTTCAACCACCGCAGGAAGCTGTCGGGGCCGGCCACCGCCACGGGCGGGTCGGGAATCAGGTTCGACGGCAGCACGTCGGCGGGCCGGTTGCCGCCGCCGCAGGCCGCCAGCAGCAGCAACAGCGGCGGCAGCAACGCCAGCGCGGCGGACCGGGTGCAGGGTGCGATCTTGACCACCGGATCCCCTCTCAAAAGCGCTTGACCAGCGCAAACACGATTTGATTGGCGGCATAGCGCCCGCGTACCGCACCGACGAAGGGCGGCGTGGCATCGGGCCGGGACACCGCACGCTGCCAAGACAGATCGAGCGACAGATCGGGCAGCAGGCCCTGGTTCCAGCCCAGCACAGAGACCACGGTCTGGGCACGGAAACGGTAGGCGAGGAAACCGGCATCGGCAAACGCGTCGTCGTCGACGAACACGCTGGCGATATCGATGCTGTCGAGCGAGGGCCGGCCCGAGGCGGTGGTCGCACCTTGGCGCAACTCGGCCGACCCGTACAGCGTGCCGAGATTCGACACCGCATAGTCCAGGCCCAGGCGGGCCGACCGGCGCTCACCGGCAAACACCGCGCTGCGCGCCTGTTGGCGCTCGTAGCCGACGCTGGCCAGGCCGGACAGTCGATCGGTCAGCGCGGCGCTGACCCGCAGGCCGGCGGCGCCGCGCACGCCGCTGCGCAGGGTGGACTGGGTCTGGTCACCGGTGAGGCGCATGAAGGCGCTGTAAAGCGGGGCGCCGAAGCTGCCCTCGGCGCGGTACTCCAGCGTGGCCTCGGCTTCGCCAAATGCATGCGAGAGCCGGTGGTAGCGGAGGAAGCTGGTGCCGCCACCGGCCAGCGTGAGCAGCAAGCGGGTGTTCGGGTTGAGTGCCAGTTCCCAGTCGCGGGCCAGGCGCAGGCCGAGCAGGGTGTCGGCGCGCACATCGGCGGCTGCGTCGGCGCGGTTGACGTTGTCATCGCGTGTCGCACTGACATCGCCTTGCCAGCGCTTGATGCCGGCGCCCGGGTCGGTCTGCGCCAGCGCCACGTTGGCGGCCAGCAGCCCCGACCACACGGTGATGCGAAACACCAGCCGGCGGGCGGCATGGGTGGGTTGGCAGGCGGCGCGTCGCGATGGCATCTCGGATAAGCCCTGTTCGTTCACCGATCAAGGCGGAGGCCCCTGCGGTGATCCCGGTGGTGAAACAGATTGCGCAACCAGTTCAGCATGAACGCGCGCTGAGCGCAAGGCCACGACCGATGAGCGTAGGGATGGCAAATTCGGCTCTTGCGAACCGTATTTCCTTGCCGTGACGGATTCTGGCGGCCCGGCACTAGACTGCTGGCCCGTCCGCACGATCTGCGGCCCACCCGCAGCCCACCTGCGGCCCATCTGCGGCGCATCTGCGGCCCAGAGGTCCGCCCGGCCAGCCGAAGAAGCTGGCACCGCAGTGCGCCGCACAAAGGTCAGCCATTGAACCCGCCCAACGCCGCTCCCCACATCGGCCTGTTCGACTCCGGAATCGGCGGCCTGTCGGTGCTGCGCGCGCTGCGTCGGCAGCTGCCGGCGGCGCGTTGCAGCTACATCGCCGACACCGCCTACACGCCCTGGGGCGACCGACCGGCGGGCTGGGTGGTGGCGCGTTGCGAGCAGCTGAGCGCCTGGCTGATCGAACAACCGGGCGACGCCGCTGTCGACCTGGTGCTGGTGGCCTGCAACACCGGCACCACGCAGGCGATCGCCGCGTTGCGCACGCGCTGGCCGCGGGTTGCATTTGTCGGTGTTGAGCCCGGCATCAAGCCGGCGGTGGCGGCCAGCCACAAACGCCGCGTCGCGGTGATGGCCACCACCGCCACGCTGGACAGCCCGCGCCTGCGCCAGCTGGTTGACCACCACGGCGGCGCCGCCTGGCTGCTGCACCTGCCCTGCCCGGGGCTGGCCGAGGCGATCGAGCAGGCCAGCGGCGGCGGTGATGTCCAGGCCGCCGGGGCAGCCCAGGCCGCCGATGCCCAGGCCGCCTATGCGTCGCTGGCGGCGCATCTCGACACCATCGCCGCCACGCTGCGCGGCGCCGAGGTCGACACCGTGGTGCTGGGCTGCACCCACTACCCGCTGGTGGCCGATGCGCTGCAACAGCGCCTGGGCCCCGCTGTGTTGCTGATCGACACCGCCGAGGCCGTGGTGCGCCACGTTGCCAGCCTGCTGGCACCCGGCCGCCCCGGCAGTCCTGGCCGCTGTGGCGACATTGGCGACATTGGCGTCACCGCCACCGCCACCCCCACCCCCACCGCCACCGCCGGCGTTGTCGCCGGGCCGCTGCGCCTGCTGGCCACCGGCGAGACCCACACGCTGCAACGCGCCGCCCAACGCTGGCTCGGCGCCAGCCAAGTGGTCGAGCCGCTGCCCCTGCCGCCGCCCGACGGGCCGCCCAGGGCCTAGACTGCGGCCGTCGCAACCCCGCGCGGGTGACGGAACAGGTAGACGTAGCGGACTTAAAATCCGCCGCCGCAAGGCGTACGGGTTCGATTCCCGTCCCGCGCACCAGGCCAGGCCCCAGGCCCCAGGCCCCGTCCTGGTCGACCCGCCCAACCTGGGCCCAGCCATGGGCCCAGCTCGATTGCCCCGGCTTTCATCAGTGTGTACCATACACAAATGACCAGCGCGGACCTGATCCGACAGATGCGGCAGGCCGGGTGGGTGCTGGATCGGGTCGCGGGTTCGCACCACGTGTTCAAACACGCCGACCGACCCGGCATCGTCGTGCTGCCGCATCCCAAGAAGGATCTGGGCGTCGGGCTCATGAAGGCCATTCGCCGTCAGGCGGGTGTTTGAAAGGAATCGTCATGCACTACCCCGTCGCCATCGAACCCGGTATCGCCGACACCGCCTGGGGCGTGGTGGTGCCCGACCTGCCGGGCTGCTTTTCGGCTGGCGACACGATGGAAGACGCCCTGCTCCAGGCCGAGCAAGCCATCGTGGCCTGGATCGAGACCACGCTGGATGCCGGCCAGCCGGTGCCCAAGCCGTCGGGCATAGCCAGCTTGCGCGCCGGGCAGCCTGCACTGGCTAACTGGCTGTGGGCGCTGGTCAAAGTTGACCCGGCCATGCTCGATGACACCCTCGAGCGCGTCAACATCAGCCTGCCGCGCCGCGTGCTGCACCGCCTGGATGCACTGGCGCGCGACGCCGGCGAATCACGCTCGGGCTTCATCGCCCGCATGGCGATCGAAGGTCGGGCGCCGGCGTCCCCCGCTTGACGCGCCGGTGCAGCCCGCCCACACCACCCCGCCGGCCGCCCTCAGCGCCCGCGACTTCATCGCCAAGTGGGCCCCCGGCGGCCCGGCCCACACGCTGGCCGAACGCGCCGGCGCGCAGGCCCACTTCATCGACCTGTGCCGCCTGCTGGGCGTGGCCGAACCCGGCGACCCGGCGCGCTACACGTTTGAGAAAGGCCTCACCCGCACCGGCACGGGGTCGGGCCGCACCGACGGTTTTGCCGACGTCTGGCTGCAAGGCCATTTCGCCTGGGAATAGAAGTCCCCCGGCAAGAGCCTGGACGGCGCGCTCAAGCAGTTGATGATGTATGCGCTGCCGCTGGAGAGCCCGCCGCTGCTGGTGGTCAGCGACCGGCTGCGCATCGAGGTGCACACCCACTTCACCGGCACGCCCAGCGAGCGCCACCCTTTTTTGCTGGACGAGCTGGCCCGGCCCGAAGTGCAGCAGCGATTGCGCGCGCTGTGGCTGGCGCCCGATTCGTTCAAGCCGCGGCGCAGCAACCGCGACATCACCGAAGAAGCCGCCCGCACCTTTGCCGGCACCGCCGACCGCCTGCGCGCTGCTGGCGTGCCGGCCAGCGAGGTGAGCCACTTCCTCACCCAATGCCTGTTCTGCTTTTTCAGTGAAGACGTGGGCCTGCTGCCCGAAAAACTGTTCGAGCGCCTGGTCGGTGTCAACGTGACGGCCGAGCGGCTGCGCGCCCAGTTGCAGGCGCTGTTTTTTACCATGCGCGAGGGCGGCCTGTTCGGCGTTGAAGACATCCCCTGGTTCAACGGCGGCCTGTTCAAGACCGTGGCCGTGCCCGCGCTGGCCAGCGCCGACGTCGCCGCGCTGAAGGCCGCCAGCGCGCTGAACTGGAGCGCGATCGACCCCAGCATCTTCGGCACGCTGTTCGAGCGCGGGCTCGACCCCGCGGTGCGCAGCCAGCTGGGCGCCAACTACACCGACCCGGCGACCATCGCGCGGGTGGTCGAGCCGGTGATCGCGCGGCCGCTGCAGGCCGAATGGGCGGCGCTGGTGCCGGGCATTCAGGCGGCGCTGCAGCGCAGCAAAAAGCAAGGCGACAAGGCCTACCGCGACGCGCAGGGGCTGTTCGCGGGCTTTCTGGAGCGGCTGCGCAACTTTCGCGTGCTCGACCCGGCTTGCGGCAGTGGCAACTTTTTGTACCTGGCGCTCAAATGCCTGAAGGACATCGAGCACCAGGTGAACCTGGAAGCCGAGGCGCTGGGCCTGCAACGCCAGCACGACGTGACCGGCCCGCACAACGTGCTGGGCATCGAGATCAACGAATACGCCGCCGAGCTGGCCCGGGTGACGGTGTGGATCGGTGAGCTGCAATGGCGCATTCAGCGCGGTTATGGCTTCAAGCTGAACCCGGTGCTGGAACCGCTGGACCACATCGAATGCCGCGACGCGGTGCTCAATGCCGATGGCAGCGAGGCCGATTGGCCGGCCTCGGACGTGGTGGTGGGCAACCCGCCGTTTGTGGGCGACAAGAAAATGCGCGCCGAGCTGGGCGCTGCCTACACCGAGCGGCTGCGTGCGGCCTATGCCGGGCGGGTGCCGGGCGGGGCCGATTTGGTGTGTTTTTGGTTCGAGAAGGCGCGTTCGCTGATCGAAGCGGGCGACTTGCAGCGGGCCGGGCTGGTGTCGACCAACTCGATCCGGGGCGGCAAGAACCGGGTGGTGCTGGACCGGATTTGCGCGGTGACGCGGATTTTCGAGGCCTGGTCGGACGAGCCTTGGGTGAACAACGGGGCGGCGGTCAGGGTGTCGATGGTGGCGTTCGGCGACTTGCAGGTTCCTACACAGCTGAATGGGCTTCCAGTGGAGGCGATCTCGGCCGATCTCGTCGCTTTCGGCTCCGCCCAGGACTCAGACCTAACTAGCGCCACGCCGCTTGGTGCCAACGCGTCAGCCTCATTTCAAGGACCTGTCCTGGTCGGCAATTTCGAAGTGGACGGCACGGTTGCACGAACATGGCTGGCACAGCCAAATCCGCATGGCAAGTCAAACTCAGCCGTGCTGCGCCCGATCTCGAATGGCAAAGACATTGCAAGCAGGTCGCGTGGCCTCTGGGTCATTGACTTCGCCGACAGGCAAGTCGATGAGTCTTCGATGTTTGAGTTGCCCTTTGACCATGTACTGCGCAACGTCAAGCCAATGCGCGATGAGAGTCGCGACGCCAGCCGCCGCACGAGATGGTGGCTACACGGGCGGTTGGGAACCGACTTCAGGCGTGGCGTCTCACGAATCGACCGCTATCTGGCTACATCGCAGGTAGCCAAGCATCGCGCTTTCACCTGGCTGCCGGCTACTGTTTGGCCGCACCAGACCGTGATTGCGATCGCCCGCAGCGATGACGTGTCAATGGGCTTGCTCCAGACGAGAATCCATCAAGCATGGGCACTTCGACTAGGTAGCTGGATGGGCAAGGGCAACGACCCCCGCTACACCCCCACCACCTGCTTCGAAACCTTCCCCTTCCCTGCCGGCCTGACGCCCGCCGACACCGCCCACCAGCGCACCGAGCCGCTGCCCGGCGGCGCGCTGATCCCGGCCGACCTGCCGCCCGCCGTCCGCCCTCACGCCGAAGCCATCGCTCGCGCCGCCAAACGCCTGGTCGATCTGCGCGACGCCTGGCTGAACCCGCCCGAGTGGACCGAGCGGGTGCCCGAGGTGGTGCCGCTGGGCCTGGCCGTATCGCCCTACCCCGACCGCATCGTCGCCAAGCCCGGCCACGAAGCCGAACTGGCCCAGCGCACGCTGACCAAGCTGTACAACGCCCGGCCGACCTGGCTGGCCCAAGCCCACCAGGCGCTCGACGCCGCCGTGGCCGCCGCCTACGGCTGGGCCGACTACAGCGCAGCGCTGGCCGACGACGAGATCCTGCGGCGCCTGCTGGCGCTGAACCTGGCGCGCTCGACAGCGGCTGGCTGATGCCGGTCCAGCGGCCGACCCAGCGTGATCCCATGCCCGCGCAGCGGGTGGCTGCCTTCAACCGATCCCGAGCCGGCGGCCAGACAGGTTTTCGTCCAGCAGCAGCTTCACGCCGCGGCCAGCCGCACTTCATGGGATTCGCGGGCGGCGGCGTAGGTCAGGCAGGCGCGAATGTCGTCGGCAGTGAGTTCCGGGTAGTCGGCCTCGATCTGCTGCGGCGTCTGCCCCTGGGCCAGCCAGCCCAGCACGTCGCCCACGCTGATTCGCAGAGCACGCACACAAGGCCGGCCGCCGCGGCGCAGCGGGTCGATGGTGATGCGGGGGTGGGCGGGGATCATGGGCAAATGCTCCCACATTCGAGTGACAGGGACAAGCGGCTGCGGGTCAGCGGGTGCTGCTGAAGTCTTGGTGCTCATGTCCCACGATGCGTCGAATGCGCCTTGCCGGCTGCGGCGCTGGCAGGTCAGACCGCGTGCGCCAGCCGCTGCGCCGCCGCTCAGCGCCCTGCCCGCTGAGCTGCCTCGCGGATCGCGCCCAGCGTGGTGCGCGAGGTGCTCACGTCGGCGTCGAGCTTCAGGTGGATCAGCATCGGCGCGCCGGGCTGCAGCGCTTCGGCAAAAGCGGCCTCGAAGGCCTCGGTGTGGTCGACCAGGGTGGCACGCCAGCCAAAGGCCCGGGCCATCGCCGCGAAATCGGGGTTGAACAGGTCGCTGCCGCTGACCCGGCCGGGGTAGTCACGCTCCTGGTGCATGCGGATGGTGCCGTAGCTGCCGTTGTCGACCAGCAGGCAGACCAGCCGGCCGGCGCCGGCGTTGGCGCCGTGGTTGGCGCCGCTTTGTCGCAGGTACCCGGTGGCGGTGGCCATCTCCTGGCCGTTCATCAGGAAATCACCATCACCGGCGACGTTGACCACCGTGCGCTCGGGGTATAGCAACGCCGCGGCCACCGCCGCCGGAAAGCCGTAGCCCATCGCCCCCGAGGTGCAGGCCAGCTGGGTGCGGCCGTGGTGCTGCAGGCCGAAATAGCGCACAAAGCGGTGCAGCCAGCCGCTGAAATTGCCGGCGCCGTTGGTGTAGACGGTGTTCTCCGGCGCCAGGCGCTGCACGGTCTTCATGACCACCGCCATGTCCAGCGGCGCCACTGCCGGCGCAACCTGGTTGGCCTCGTAGTCGGCATGTGCGGTCTGCGCCGCCTCGGCCCAGGGCACGCTGACCGGCGCGGCCAGCGCTTCCAGCGCCTTGGCCGCGCTGGCCATGCTGGATTGCAGCATCAAGTCGGCGGCGTAGACCCGGCCCAGCTCCTCGGGCCCGGCATGGATGTGCACCAGCTGCTGCTTCGGCCGCGGCGCCTCAATCAGGGTGTACGCGCCGGTGGTCATCTCGCCCAGCCGCACCCCCAGCGCGATGATCAGGTCGGCCTCTTTCACCCGCTGCGCCAGCTTGGGGTTGATGCCGATGCCGA
>JAYVDE010000011.1:0-8172 GCA_043749575.1 Burkholderiaceae bacterium
CGCCGGCGGTGGCTCACCAATCCTCCTTCACCGCCATCACCGCCGACCGACCGGCGGCGCGGCGGGCGCTCCACAGCGCGGTGCTGATGCCGGCGGCCAGCACCGCGCCGGCCAGCGCCGCCAGCCGGGGCACGGGCACTTGCAGCGGCATCGTCCAGTGGAAGCTCTGCGGGTTGACCACGTGCACCAGCACCAGCGCCATCATCAGCCCCAGCACCACGCCGATCAGCGTGCCGGCCACCAGCCAGGCGCTGGCCTCCAGGCCCACCAGGGCGATCACCTGGCGGCGGGTCAGCCCCAGGTGGGCCAGCAGGCCGAACTCCTTGCGGCGCGCCAGCACCTGGGCCGACAGGCTGGCCGCCACGCCCACCAGCCCGACAGCGATGGCCACCGCCTGCAGGTAGACGGTGACGGCGAAGCTGCGGTCGAAGATCTTCAGCGACAACTGGCGCAAGCTGGCGGTGCTGGCCATCTCCAGCGGCAGGTCGGGTCCGGCAGGTGCTTCAGCGCGGCTTCCACTTCGGCCGCTGCGGCACCGGGCGCCAGCCAGAGCGCCAGGTCGTTGACGCGGCTGTCGCCGGTCAGGCGCTGGTAGTCGGCGGCGTCGATGGCGACCGCGCCAAACTGGCGGGCGTAATCGCGCCAGATGCCGCGCACCCTGAGGCTGGGCGTTGGGGTCGTCGTTGAACGGCTCGGTAGCGGTATCGGCAGCCAGATCAGATCGCCCACCCGCCAGCCGTACAGCGCCGCCGCCGGCTCGCTGACGAACACCGCTATCTCTCCGGCCAGCGGCGCCGCCGCCGGCCCCAGCAGCGGCAGCGCCGCGGCCGGATCACTGCCCAGTGGCCGGGCCAGCAGCACCAGGGCCGGCTGCTGCGGGCGCAACACCAGCGGCAACTGGCGGGTGCTGGCGACCCGGGCCACACCGGGCAGCTGCGCCGCAGCGGCCGCAAAACCCGCTGGCAGGAAGGCCTGGTCGGCGGCCGCGGCGTTGCCGCTGGTGCGGGCGTACAGGTCGGCGGGCAGGGCCTGGTCCAGCCAATCGGTCACCGCGTCGCGAAAGCTGGCCACCATCACCGTGATGGCCACGCTGAGCGCCAGGCTGGCGACCACGCCGGCCACCGTGGCGCTGGCGGTCTGGCGGGTGAAACGGGCCCGGCGCAGCGCCAGCAACACCAGCGCGTGGCGCGGCTGGCCGCCGCGCGACAGCAACACCTGCACCAGCGCCGGCACCAGCACCACGCCGCCGGCCAGCAGCGTGGCCACCGCGGCATAAGCTGCCAGCGGCAGCCCGGCGATGGGCGGCAGCAGCGCCAGCGCGCCGCCAGCGGCCAGCAGCGCCACGCCGGGCCAGACCGGCGCGCGGCCGGTGTTGTTGCCGCCCAGGCCCTTCAGCGCCATCGCCGGTGACAGCGCTTCGGCCTGGCGCGCCGGGAACCAGGCGCCGGCCACCGCCGCGCCGGTGCCGAGTGCGAAACAGGCGGCCAGCGCCAAGCCCGGCCAGATCAGCGGGGGCGCGGCGCCGCTGAAGTAGCCGCCGCCCAGATCGCCGCCCAGCAGCCGCAGCGCCAGCGCGGCCAGACCGGCGCCGGCCGCCAGCCCGACGCTGCTGCCGACGAGCCCGACCACCGCGCTTTCGCCCAGCACCAGCGCGCGCCGGTCGCGCGCGGCCAGGCCCAGCACGCCCAGCAGCGCCAGCGACGGCGTGCGCTGCGCCACCGACAACGAGACCACCGAATAAACCAGGAAGCCGCCGACCAGCAGCGCCACCATCGCCAGCACGCCCAGGTTGACCCGGTAAGCACGCGACAGATTGGAGACCCGCTGCACCGCGTCGTCGGCGGCGCCCCAGCGCACACCGGGCGGCAAGCGGGCGGCCAAGCCACGCTGCCAGGCCGCCGGGTCGACGCCGGACTGCAAGCGCAGGTCGACCCGGCTGAGCCGCCCGGCGCGGCCGAAGCGGGCCTGCGCGGTGGCGATGTCGACGACCACCAGCGCGGCGCCACTGGCGGCCACGCTGCCGGCCACCCGCAGCCGCTGCCAGCCGCCGGCGGCCTGCAGCGCGACCGTATCGCCCACCTGCAGGCCCAACGCGGCCAGCGCGGCAGCGTTCAGGTAGGCGGCGTCGGGGTCGAAAAAGCTGCTGCGGCCGGCCGCGGTGGTGGTGGTGGCGGAGGCCGCGGTGGCCGCCGGGCGTGGCAGCAACCCCGGCGCGATGCCGGCAACCTTCAGGCCGTCGACACCCAGGATGCGCAGCGCCACCCGCGGCCCGGGCGGGCCGGCGCTGTCGTTGCGGTCACTGCGGTCTGCGCCGCTGTTGCTGCCGTCGCGCCGGCCCAGGCTGTCGATCTCCAGCACCGGGCTGGCCAGCGCCACCGATTCGTCGAGCGCCAGCAGCGCGTACACATCGTCGGCGAAGCCCTCGCGGCCGACGCTGGCCAGCACCGCATCGGGCTGGCCGTTGACCGAGCGCAGCGCCTGCGAGAACTCGGCCAGCGCCGACTCGTTGATGATCTGCACCGAGCTGGCCAGCGCCACGCCCAGCGCCACCGCCAGCAGCGCCACGCCATGCCGCCAGGGGTGGTGGCGCCATTCGGCGAGCGACAGTTTCAGCAGGTATCGCCACATCGGCGGATGGTACGGGTGGCGGCTGTCGGCTCGTGGGCAACGCTGCAAAGGCCGGCTAGCTGTCGACGTCTTGCAAACCCACTTGTCTTGCCAGGCCTCGGCAGCCCGGCGCGCGGCCTCAAGCCGAGGCCGGTGTCAGCGCCTGTTGCACAAAATCCAGCCGGTCCTGGCCGAAAAACATCTGCTCGCCAACAAAGCAGGTGGGCGCACCGAACACACCGCGGGCCACCGACGCTTCGGTGTTGGCCACCAGCTTGGCCTTGACCTCGGCGTCGGCCACCAACCCGGCAAAGGCGGCGGCGTCGAAGCCGGCGGCGCTCAGCACCGCGGCCAGTTCAGCGGCATCGCCCAGGTTGCGGGGCGCCACCCACATCGCGTGGAACACCGCGTCGACATAACGCTGAAAGTCATCGGGCTGGCGCAGCTGCAGGCCCACCGCGCCGCGCATCAGCGTCAGCGTGTTGATCGGAAAGTGCGGGTTGAAGGCGAAGGCCACGCCCCAGCGGCGGGCCCAGCGGCTGATGTCCTCGCCCATCCAGCGGCCCTTGGCCGGCACGCTGACCGGGCTGGCATTGCCGGTGGCCTTGAACACGCCGCCCAGCAGCATCGGCTGCCAGACCAGCGTGGCGCCGGTCTCGCGGGCGATGCGCGGCAACTGGGTGTAGGCCAGGTAGCTGGTCGGGCTGCCGAAGTCGAAGTGGAATTCCAGGGTCTTCTTGATGGTCTGGTCGGTGGTCTTGTCGGTCATGGGGGCTCGCTTCAGAAAGATTCCATCCAGGGGCGCAGGTCCAGCTCGTGGCTCCAGGCGCTGCGCGGCTGCTGGTGCAGCTGCCAATAGGCCTCGGCGATGTGCTCGGGGTTGACGATGCCGTCCTGGTCCTTCAGCGCATAACGCTCGGGAAAGTTCTGCGCGATGAAGGCGGTGTCGATGGCGCCGTCGATCACCACATGGGCCACGTGCAGGCCTTGCGGACCCAGCTCACGGGCCATGCTTTGGGCCAGCGCACGCAGCGCGAACTTGGCGCCGGCAAAGGCCGAGAAGCCGGCGCCGCCGCGCAGGCTGGCGGTGGCGCCGGTGAACAAGAGGGTGCCGCGGCCACGCGGCGCCATCACCCGGGCGGCCTCGCGGCCCATCAAGAAGCCCGCCAGCGCGCCCAGCTCCCAGACCTTGCGGTAGACCCGCTCGGTGGTGTCGACGAGCTTGAATCGCACATTGGCGCCGATGTTGAACACCGCCACCTCGATCGGCGCGATCTCGGCTTCGATGCGCTGCACCATGGCGACGGTGGCGGCCTCGTCGCGGGCATCGGTGCCGAAGGCAAACGCCAGTCCGCCGTCGGCGTGGATGCGGTCGACCAGCGGCGCCAGCTTGTCGACCTGGCGCCGGGTGACGCAGGCGATGTAGCCCTCGCGGGCGAAGCGGCGGGCGATGGCGCCGCCAGTGGCGTCGCCGGCGCCGATCACGAGCACGGCTTTCGGGGGGCTGGTCATGCGGGCTCCTGGCACGAACCCGGCGGATTGCAGGGCTGGGCTGCAGCGTAGCGCAGCACCAGCGCCGGCGCGTCGCGCCGGTGTCAGGGCGAACGCCAGCGCGGGCGCGTCAGAGGGTGAGCGTTTTTAGCTTCGCTGAAACTTCGTTTTCGTAGCGAGCGGCTGGCAGGCTAGGCGGATGGAGCGCAGGGACCGGAACGTACTTCCTGTACGTGAGGATCCCGAGCATCCGGCCAACGACGCATGGCGGCCGCGCAGTAGGAAAACGCGCACCCGCTCAGCCCGCCACGATGCCGGTGGCGGTGAGCCGAAGCACGCGGTCGGCGCGGGCCGCTGCGGCCACCGAATGGGTCACCAGCAGGCAGGCGGCGTTCTCGTGCCGCACCTGCGCCACCATCAGGTCGAGCATGCGCGCGGCGGTGGCCGGGTCGAGGTTGCCGGTGGGCTCGTCGGCCAAGATCAGTGCCGGCCGGTGCACCAGCGCGCGGGCCAGCGCCACCCGCTGCAGCTGCCCGCCCGACAGTTGCGCCGGACTGCGCCCGCCCAGCCCGGCCAGGCCGACGGCCTGCAGCATCTGCTCGACCCGGTGGTCATCGGGCGCAGCCAGCAGCAGCAGCGGCAGCGCGATGTTCTCGGCCACGCTGAGGTGGGGCAGCAGGTGGAAGGCCTGGAACACGAAGCCCAGCTTGTCGCGCCGCAGCCGGGCCCGGCCGGGCTCGGCCAGCGCGCCCACGTCGACCCCCGTCAGCAAGATCTGGCCGGCGTCGGCGTCGTCCAGCCCGGCGATGCAGTTCAGCAAGGTCGACTTGCCAACGCCCGATTCACCCAGCAGCGCGACGAACTCGCCGGGCTGCAGCGCCAGCTGCACGCCACTGAACACCGGCGTGTCGGCATAGGCCCGGGCCAGGTCGGTGATGTCCAGCACCGCGGTCATGCACTGGCCTGCTGATCGATCAGGCGGGCCAGCGTGGCCAGGGCCTGCGCCAGCACAGCGGGGGCATCGGCGGCCACCACGCTGCGGGCCATGCTGCGCAGCCAGGTCAACTGGCGCTTGGCCAGCTGGCGGGTGGCGACGATGCCGCGCTCGCGCATCGTGGCCCAGCGGGGGTCGCCGGGCTGCAGCGGAGCGTCGTTTTCGTCCAGCGCGGCCCAAACCTGGCGGTAGCCGACGCAACGCATCGCCGGCAGGCCGGCATGCAGGTCGCCACGCGCGCGCAGCAGGTGCACTTCGTCGACCAGGCCGGCGGCCAGCATCGCATCGAAGCGCTGGGCGATGTGGGCGTGCAGCCAGCCGCGCGAAACCGGCTCCAGCGACAGCAGCGGCAGCGCCATGCCGGCTTGGCGCGGCTGGCCATGCAAGCTCGACAGCGGCACACCGCCCAACTGCCAGACCTCAAGCGCACGCTGGATGCGCTGGGCGTCCAACGGCGCCAGCCGGGCGGCGGTGACCGGGTCGACCCGCGCCAGTTCGGCGTGCAGGGCCGGCCAGCCCTCGACGGCGGCGCGGGCGTCGAGCGCGGCGCGCACGGCGGCGTCGGCCGCCGGCATCACATCCAGCCCATCGGTCAGCGCCTTGAAGTACAGCATCGTGCCGCCGACCAGCAGCGCCAGCTTGCCGCGGCCGTTGATCTCGCCGACCAGCCGCCGCGCGTCGGCGACAAACTGGGCGGCCGAATAGGCGCCGGTCGGCGCCATCAAGTCGATGCCGTGGTGCGGCACGGCGCTGCGCTCGGCCGCGCCGGGTTTGGCGGTGCCGATGTCCATACCGCGGTAAACCTGGGCCGAGTCGACGCTGATGATCTCCAGCGGCCAGCGTGCGGCGGCGGCCAGCGCCAGCGCGCTCTTGCCGCTGGCGGTCGGCCCGGCCAGGCCGATGGCGCGGATCGGCGGGGCAGCGCGGTCGGCCGGGTGGGCCGGGCCGTTCAGGCCGAGCACGCCGACCACGCCGACCACGCCGACCACGCCGAGCAAGCCGCCTTTGCCGACAGCACTGGTTTCACCGACAGCATTCGTAGCGCGGAGAAGGCCTGTGTCATGGCAGCCTCGCGGCGGCCGGCCGCCGGCCGCCGCGTTCGAGCGACGGTCAAAACCGCTCGTCCGGCCGCAGGTAGCGCCACTGGCCGGGCGGCAGCTTGCCCAGCACCACGCTGCCCAGGCGCACCCGCTTGAGGCCCAGCACCTCCAGCCCGACCTGTTCACACATGCGGCGGATCTGGCGCTTGCGGCCTTCGCGCAGCACGAAGCGCAGCTGGTCCTCGTTGGCCCAGCTGACCCGCGCCGGCCGCAGCAGCCGGCCGTCGAGCTCGAGCCCGTGCTGCAGCCGACGCATGTTGTCGGGCGGGAACGGCAGCTCGCGCTCGTCGGGGCGCTGCGACTGCACCCGCACCAGGTACTCTTTTTCGACGCGGCTGTCCTCGCCGATCAGCTGCTTGGCGACGCGGCCGTCCTGCGTCAGCACCAGCAGGCCGGTGGAATCGATGTCGAGCCGGCCGGCCGGCACCAGGTGGCGCAGGTGGCCGTGGTGAAACTTCAGCGGCAACGTGTCCTCGGCCCAGCGGTTGGCGGCGGTCACCAGCACGAAGGCCGGTTGGTAGCCGTCTTCGGCCTGGCCGGAGACAAAACCCATCGGCTTGTGCAGCAGCACGGTGACCCGTTGTGCCTGCTGCTGGTGTGCCAGCGGGTCGATCGTGATCGTCACGTTGGTCGGCACGCGCTGGCCCAGCACCGCGGGCTGGCCGTTGACCGAGACCCAGCCGGCCTCGATCCACTCATCGGCCTCGCGGCGCGAGGCCAGACCGCGTTCGGTCATCACTTTGGACAGGCGGATGCCATCTGCGGCAGTGGCGGGGGAAGGGGCAGCAGGGCTCATGGCCGGATTGGATCATGCCGGGGCGATCAGGGCTTGGTCGCGGCGGTCGACTGGGTCCACAGCCCCTGGGCCGCCTTGGCCCGCCCGGGGCTGATCGGCGCTCAGCGCCCGCGCAGGAACAGCGCGTCCAGTTCGCGCACGGTGACCTGGCGCCAGGTCGGCCGGCCGTGGTTGCACTGGTCGGCACGATCGGTGCGTTCCATGTCGCGCAGCAGCGCGTTCATCTCGGGCACGGTGAGCAGGCGGTTGGCGCGCACCGCGCCGTGGCAGGCCATGGTGGCCAGCAGGTCGTCGCGGGCGCGTTGCACCACGCGCGAGGCGTCGACATCGCCCATGTCGGCCAGCTCGGCCAGCACCGCGCGGGCCAGCGCCACCGGGTCGGCGTCGGGCAGGGCGGCGGGCCGGGCGCGTACCGCCAGCACGCCGGGCGACAGCGGCGCCACGTCCAGGCCCAGCGCGACCAGTGCGTCGGCATGGGCTTCGGCGGTGGCCACTTCGGTGGGCGTGGCCGCAAACGTGGCCGGAATCAGCAGCGGCTGGGCGGGCAGGGGTTGGGCGGGGTTTTGGCCAGTGGCGTCGCCTTGCGCGGACTTCAAACGCTCGTAGACGATGCGCTCGTGCGCCGCGTGCATGTCGACCACCACCAGGCCCTGGGCGTTTTCGGCCAGGATGTAGGCGCCGGCCAGCTGGGCCAGGGCCCGGCCCATTGGCCAGTGGTCAGGCGCCGGGTCTGGCGCCGGGTCGGGCGCTGACGTGGCTTGCGCCGGCCAGCGCGGCGCTGGCTCCTGGGCGTAGAGCAGCGCCAGATCGTGCAGGCCCAGGCGCGACTGGGCGCCCGCCACCGCCGGCGACCAGGCTGGCGGGCCGCCGACACTGCGGTCGGACCCGCGGTCGGGTGGTCGGTCGGCCCCGCCGCTTGGGCCGGCGGGCGATGGCGTGGGCCAGGCCGTGGCGTCGCCAGACCCGGCGGTCATACCGCCCAGGCCGCCCAGGCCGCCCGCGCCGTCCACACTGGCCGCGCCGACCAGCGCTGCGCCTGGACCGGCGGCACCAGCCGGCGTCGCGCGCGACAAGGCCAGCGCCGCCTCGACCGCATGGCGCACCGCCTGGTGCACCTCGCGGCCGTCGCGAAAGCGCACTTCGATCTTGGTCGGGTGCACGTTGACATCGACCCGCGCCGGATC
>JAYVDE010000012.1:0-8169 GCA_043749575.1 Burkholderiaceae bacterium
GAGGCCGCTGGCCAGCCGGCACGCGCCTGCTTGCTGGCCAGCGCCTGGGGCTTGGAAGACCGATTACCGGGGGCCTGCGTGCTCAAGCTCTGATTCGCCTGGCGCTGGGTGAGCGGCGGCGAATGCCGGGCATCAGCAGCTCAGTGGCTTGTCGCCGACGTGGCCGACGCACTGGCCGGTCGCCGCTATGCTGGGCGCTTCGCCGCTTGCTCCCCTCGACGATGGCTGCCGCCCCCCGCGCTCGACCCGACGACTTCTTCAGCCCCGACGACTGGCGCATGCTCAGCGCACGCTCGTCCTGGCGCGGGCTGTGGCTGGTGGCGCACTGCTGGGGCGTGATCGGCCTGGCGATGGTGGCCGGTGTGCTGTGGCCGCTGACCATCCCGCTGGGCGTGTTGGTCGTCGGTGCCCGCCAGCTGGGCTTGTTCATCTTGATGCACGACGCGGCCCATGGCCTGCTGCACCCGAACCGCCGGGTCAACGACCGGTTGGCGCAATGGTTTTGCTCGTCCAGCCTGCACGACTACCGGCCCTACCACCTGCAGCACCACCGCTACGTGCCGCAGGCCGAAGACCCCGACCTGCCGCTGTCGGCGCCGTTTCCGATCAGCCGCGTGTCGTTGCGGCGCAAGCTGCTGCGTGATTTGAGCGGCCAGACGTTTTTCAAGCAGCGCTTGAGCCCGCTATGGGACAGCGTCCGGGCGCGCCGGGCTGCCGGGGCGCCGCTGCTGCCGCAGTCGCAAGAATTGGTGCGGGGGCAACGCTTCCTGATCGGCAACACACTGGGCTTCGCAGTGTTCGCGGTGGCGGGCCACGGTTGGTTGTGGCTGGTGTTGTGGCTGTTGCCGATGGCCAGCTGGCTGCCGCTGATCTCGCGGGTGCGCAACATCGCCGAGCATGCGCTGGTCGGGCAGGGCCAGGCCGACCCGCTGCGCCAGGCCCGCACCACCCGGGCCGGTTGGCTGGCGCGGGCGCTGCTGGCGCCGTACTGGGTCAACTTCCACAGTGAACACCATTTGTTCACCCAGCTGCCGTGCTGGCAGCTGCCGCGTGCCCATGCGCTGCTGCAGCGCCAGGGCACCACCGCGCGCATGGAGATCGAGCCCGGCTACGCCGCCGTGTTGCAGCGGGCCACCAGCGCGCCGGCGCGCTGAACCGCCGCGCGGCAGGCGCTGGGCGCCCCGCTGAAATGAGCAAAGCGCCGACGCAGCGCGCGCTCCGTCAAAATGCGGCGCTTGTTGCCGGTCTTTTCGGCCCGTGCCCCGCTGCCTATGACACAGAAAGTGCCTCGATGATCGAACTGCTCTCCAACCCCCAGGCCTGGATCGCCTTTGCCACCCTGACCGCGTTGGAGTTGGTGCTCGGCATCGACAACATCATCTTCATCTCGATCCTGGTCGACAAGCTGCCCAAGGCGAGGCAGGAGTTTGCCCGCAAGCTGGGCCTGTTCATGGCGATGTTCATGCGCATCGGCCTGTTGCTGGTGCTGGCCTGGATCGTTGGTCTGGTGGCGCCGCTGTTCACCGTGCTGGACCAGGCGATCTCGGGCCGCGACCTGATCCTGATCTTGGGTGGCCTGTTCCTGATCTGGAAGAGCACCGGCGAGATCCACCAGTCGCTCGAAGGCGATGAGGCGCACGGCGCCAGCGCGGTCAAGGCCACCTTCACCTCGGTGATCCTGCAGATCATGGTGGTCGACCTGGTGTTCTCGCTCGACTCGATCATCACCGCCGTGGGCATGGTCGACGACGTGCGCATCATGATCGCCGCGGTAATCGTCTCGGTGGCCTTGATGATGCTGTTCGCCGGCCCGATCGGCCGCTTTGTGTCCGACCATCCCACCATCAAGATGTTGGCGCTGGCCTTCTTGGTGGTGGTGGGCGTGGTGTTGGTGGCCGAAGGCTTTGGCCACCATGTGCCCAAGGGCTATGTCTACTTCGCGATGGCCTTCTCGCTGGGCGTGGAGATGATCAATATCCGCATGCGCAAGACCAAGGCGCACAGGGTCACGCTGAACCCGCCGCACATCCCGGGCGAGTGAGCTGCGCTGCCGGCGCGGGCGCCGCAGCGCTTGCGCTTGCGGTTGCGATGCCACCGCCGGCAGGTCACGCCGCTGCGGGCGCGGGCGCGCTCAGTCTTGCAGTTGCACGCGCAGCATCCAAGCGGCTTTTTCGTGGATGTCCATGCGCTGGGTCAGCAGGTCGGCGCTGGGCTGGTCGTTGGCGGCGTCGACAGTGGCAAACACAGCGCGTGCGGTGCGGGCCACGGCCTCATGGCCGTCGGCCAGGATGGCCACCATTTCCAGCGCCTTGGGCGGCACGGCCGGTGCATCCTTCAGCGAGCTGAGCTTGACGAACTGGGCGTAGGAGCCGGGCGCCGGATGGCCCAGCGCGCGGATGCGTTCGGCGATCGGGTCGACCGCGTTCCACAGCTCGGTGTACTGGCCCATGAACATCGTGTGCAGCGAATTGAACATCGGCCCAGCCACGTTCCAGTGGAAGTTATGGGTCGTCAGGTACAGGGTGTAGGTATCGGCCAACAGGCGCGACAAGCCGTCGGCGATGGCCGCCCGGTCTTTCTCACCGATGCCGATGTTGACGAACGCGCCATGCACGGGGGCGATTTTCTTGGCCATGTCGATCTCCTGATTCAATGGATAAACGAGTTTATGGCGAGGCGGTGCAGCAGCGCTCGCCGACGCCCAGGCCGATCAGTTGATATTCTCTATGGCTTATATTTGGTCGTCTACGCTGCAGCGCCGCCGAGACTGTGTGCGCCGGCCGCTCAGGGCTTCAGCAGCTGCGCCTCGGCGGCGCAGTTCAACGGCGATGTGGCGCCCTTGGCCCGGGTTGCCGCGATCTCGGCGCGGGCCAGCGCGGCCTGGGCGCTGAAGGTCGGGTCGGCGTGCAGCCGGGCGATGGTTGCGGCGCCCATGACCCGGCCGCTGTCGACGTCGCTTTGCCAGTGCACACCGCAGATCACCCGGCTCTGGCCGAAGGCATGGCCGCGCTGCAGGATGGCGTCGGCCCGGTCGGGTGCCAGTTCGGCCAGCAGCAACGCCCAGCCCCAACCGAGCGCGGCATGGCCCGACGGGTAGCTGCCGTCCTTGGCCAGTGCGGCCTCCGACGCGGGCACGCAGCTGCCCTGCTTCAGCGCTGCGAAGGGGCGTTGGCGCTGGTAGTTGTCCTTGGCGGCATAGGTCGACAGGCCGGCGTCGGCCAGCGTGCGGCGCAGCATCATGTACAGGTGCGGTGTGGCCTCCGGCGAGATCGGCAGGCCCAGCGCGCAGGCGAAGGTGTCGGCCGCCTTCGGGAACTTCAGCTTGTCGTCGGCGGCGGCCAGCGCCCAGCGCGGCGTGTCGCGCAGGGCCAGGGTGGCGCGGTAGGCCGCCAGGTCGGCAGCGGCCGCGGCCGAGCCTTCGGCCGGCGGCTTGGGCAGCAGGGCCAGGCTGTCGGGCAGTTGCTGGCGATCGAGGTAGCCCTTCAGGTAGCCTGAACCGGCGCGGACCTCGCCCACTGCCTCGGGCAAGGTCGGTGGCGCGGTCTGGCAGGCGCTGAACACGGCCAAGGTGGCCAGTGCAGCAGGCAGGGTCAAGCGGCGGATCATGAGGTCTCCTCGAAAGGGGCTTGGCGCGGCTGTCCGTCCATCCTGCGGGCAGGTCTGACGGCCATGGCGCCCCGCAAACCCGCCGGCTCCGGGCCGCGGGCAAGGCCGTTGCGGCCGGCTACTCTTTTGTCGACGGGGTCGGCTTGGCAGCGGGCGCCTTCGGCGCATCGCCGATCACCGTTTTCAGCGGGCATACCGACACCGCAGGGCATTTTGCGCAGCCGGCAACGATGGCAATCGGGCACAAGGTCATGGTCAGCTTTCGCGTTAGTAGAGCGGCCAGCATACGCCCCGTGCGCCAGTGAGCCGGGCGGGTTTGGCGCGATGGCGCCAAGCCTTGCAAGGACGCGTGCTGTGTTCGACAACGAACAGTGCGGCGCCAGCGAAGCGCGCACATTCGGGCTCGGTCAGGGCCTTGGCCGAGCCCGGCACCGATTCGATGCCCATGGCGCCGAAACGGCCGGCCCGCCGTGAATGTCTGCACAACCGTGCGCCGATGCAGCGGCGCTGATTCACCACCCCTCGAGGAGATGACCATGGGTTTGGGAACGATATTGCTGATCGTGCTGATCCTGCTGTTGATCGGCGCTGTTCCAAGCTGGCCACACAGCCGCGGCTGGGGCTACGGACCCAGTGGTTTGCTGGGTTTGGTGGTGGTGGTCCTGCTGGTGTTGATGTTGATGGGCCGTTTGTGACGGGCCGCCTGTGACGAGCTGCCTGCACCACGGCTGTCGGTTTTAACCGCGCAATCACCGCGCCTGCCCTTTTTCAAGCACCTAGAAAGCACGTCATGAACAAACTTTTCACTCTCAAGACTTCGATCCTCGTTGCCGGCCTGTTGGCACTGCCGATGGCGCAGGCCGCCACCTCGATGAGCAAGCCCGATTACAGCGCGGCCAAGTCCCGCATCAGCGCCGACTACAAGACCGACAAGGCGGGCTGCGCCGCACTGTCCGCCAATGCCAAGGACGTCTGCATCGAAGAAGCCAAGGCCAAAGAGAAGGTGGCGCGGGCCGAGCTCGAATATGGCTACACCGGCAAGGTGGGCGACCGCAACAAGCTGGCCGAGGTCAAAGCCAAGTCGGCCTATGCGGTGGCCAAGGAAAAGTGCGACGACCAGGCCGGCAACGCCAAGGACGTCTGCGTGAAAGAGGCCAAGGCGGTTGAGGTCAAGGCCTTGGCCGATGCGAAATTGATGAAGGAGACCGGTGAGGCCAAGAAGGACGCCGCTGCCGACAAGATGAACGCCGACTACAAGGTGGCGATCGAGAAGTGCGATGCCTTGGCGGGCGATGCCAAGACGGCGTGTGTCAACGCCGCCAAGATGAAGTTCGGCAAGAGCTGATCGCCACCGGCCGACGGGCAAATCACACGCCCAGAAAACCCGCCAGCGCGGGGCTGCCGGCCACCTCGTCGGCGCTGCCGGCCAGCACCGCCTGGCCCTTCTGCAGCACCAGCGCCCGGTCGCAGCGGGCCAGCACACGCCGGTAGTCGCGGTCGACGATCAGCGTGGCGATGCCGGCGCCGCGAATCTCAGCGATGACGCGCCAGATCTCGGCCACGATCAGCGGCGCCAGGCCTTCGGTGGCCTCGTCCAGGATCATCAGCGCGGGGTGGGTCATCAGTGCACGGCCGATCGACAGCATCTGCTGCTCGCCGCCCGACAGCTGTGCGCCCAGGTTGCTCAGCCGGTCTTTCAGCCGCGGGAAGGTGTCGAGCACCCGCTGGTAAGTCCAGTCGTTGCGGCCGTCGCGCCCCGGGCGGGCGGCCATCAGCAGGTTCTCGCGCACGCTCAGGTTGGGGAACACGCCGCGGCCCTCGGGCACGTAGGCTACGCCCAGCCGGGCCACCTCGTGCGGCTTGGCGCGTGAGCAATCGCGGCCGAAAAAACCGATCTGCCCGCTGCGCTGCGGCACGTGGCCCAGCAGCGTGCGGATCAGCGTGCTCTTGCCCATGCCGTTGCGGCCCAGCAGGCCCATCGTCTCGCCGCGGGCGAGCTGCAGGCCCACGCCGTGCAGCACGTGGCTGGAGCCGTACCAGGCGTGGATGTCGCGGGCGTCGAGGATCAGTTCGGGGGTGGTCATCTCAGTACCGCGCGGCCGCCCGAAGGTGCTGAGGCGCCCCCTCGGGGGGCAGCGAGTGAAGCGAGCGTGGGGGCGTTCATTTCAATGACCCCCGAGGTAAGCGGCCTGCACTTCATGGCTGTTGCGCACGAAATCGGGCTTGCCACTGGCGATCACCGCACCGTTGACCATCACGGTGATGGTGTCGGCGATGCGGAAGACCGCGTCCATGTCGTGCTCCACCAGCAGGATGGCGTGTGCGGTTTTCAGCTCGGCCAGCAGCGCCAGCATGCGTTCGGTCTCTTCGGCGCCCATGCCGGCCAGCGGTTCATCGAGCAGCAGCACCTGGGGTCCGGTGGCCAGGCACATGGCGATCTCCAGCTGGCGTTTCTGGCCGTGTGACAGCAGGCCGGCGGGTCGGCTCAGCACGTCGTCCAGCCCAGCGCGGTGCGCCGCGTCGCCGGCCGCGCTGCAGCTGGCTTCGCAGCGCTGGGCGTCTTGCCACCAGCGCCACGCTTGCTGGCTGCGCGCTTGGGCGGCCAGCCGGCAGTTCTCGAACACGGTGAAGGCCGGGTAGACGGTGTTGCGCTGGTAGCTGCGGCCCAGCCCGCCGCGGGCGCGCCGGGGTTGCGACCAGCCGGTGATGTCGCGGCCCAGCAGTTCGACCGTGCCGGCCGACGGCGCGATCTCGCCCGACAGCAGGTTGATCAGCGTTGATTTGCCCGCGCCGTTGGTGCCGATCACCGCATGCACCTCGCCGCGCACCAGCGCCAGCGAGACCTCGTTGACGGCGACCAAGCCGCCCCAGCGGCGGGTCAGCCCCTGGCCCTTCAGCAGGATGTCGCTCATCGGGGTGCTTCTGTGGCGGTGCGTGGCGCACCGGCCCGGCCCAGCAAGCGTTGCCGCCACTGCCCCGGCAGCCCCACCAGGCCGCGCGGCAGCAAGGCCACGCTGGCGATGATGCTGAGCCCCAGGCCCAGGTGCCAGTGCTTGGCGAAGGCGCCGAAGATCGCTTCGGATTTGAAGAATTCCTGCAGCAGCGCAAAGGCGAATGCACCGATCAAGGCGCCGCGCAAATGGCCCAGGCCGCCCAGGATGATCATGATCAGCACGGCGCCCGACAAATGCCAGCTCATCAGCTCGGGGTTGACGTAGCCGTCTTTCACGCCGAACAAAAAGCCCGCCAGTCCGGCGATGCCGCCCGAGACCACAAACGCCGCCAGCTTGTACGGGTAGGTCGAAAAGCCGGTGGCGCGCATGCGCTGCTCGTTGGCCTTGATGCCGGCCAGGGCGCGGCCGAAGCGGCTGCGCAGCAGCACCGCCAGAAAGCCGAAGGTGGTGGCCAGGCAGGCCAGCGTGAGGTAGTAGATGGTCAGCGGACCGGCCAGGTCGATCAGCACGGTGCCGGCCAGCGCCAGCGTGGGCTTGGCATTGAGGTAGATGCCGTCGGTGCCGCCACCCAGCGGCGTGTCGTGCACCACGTAGTAGGCCATTTGCGCAAAGGCCAGCGTCACCATGATGAAGTAAACGCCCTGGGTGCGCAGCGACAACGCGCCCATGAACAGCGCGTACAGCGCCGCTGCGGCCACGCTGGCCGGCAGCAGCCAGGCCAGCGACACCGGATCGTTGCCCGGCGCCAGCAACACTGCCGCGTAGGCGCCGATGCCGAAAAACGCCGCATGGCCGAAACACACCAGGCCGGTGGTGCCGACCAGCAGTTCCAGGCTCAGCGCGAAGATCGCGTAGACCATGATCTTGGTGACCAGGTCGACGCCGTAGTGGCCGGCCAGCAGCGGGTAGGCCGCCAGTGCGGCCAGGCACAGGCCGACGAAGAGCAGGCGCGGGCGCAAGGGGTGGTCGGTCATCGTGTTCATCCGGCTTTGAAGAGGCCGTTCGGTTTCCACAGCAGGATCAAGGCCATCAGCAGGTAGACCAGCACACCCGCGGCCTGCGGAAAGATCACCTTGCCGAAGGTGTCGACCACGCCGATCAACATCGCCGCCAGCAACGCGCCGCGAACCGAGCCGATGCCGCCGATCACCACCACCACGAAGCAGATGATCAGCACCTGGTTGCCCATGCCCGGGTAGACGGACGACACCGGCGCGGCCACCATGCCGGCCAGCACCGCCACCGCCACGCCGGCGGCAAACACCACGCGGTACAAAAACTGGATGTCGATGCCCAGCGACTGCACCATCTCGCGGTTGCTGCTGCCGGCGCGGATCATCATGCCCAGCCGGGTGCGGGCGAACACGAACCACATGCCCAGCGCGAGTGCCAAGCACACCCCCGAGATGAACAAGCGGTAGACCGGGTAGGTCATCATGTCGCCCAGCGGGATGGTGCCGGCCAGAAAGTCGGGCGGCTGCACGCCGTGCACGTCGTCGCCCACCAACAGGCTGCGCAACTCCTCGAACACCAGGATCAGGCCGTAGGTCATCAGCACCTGCTGCAAATGCTCACGCTCGTACAAATAGCTGTAAAAAGCCCACTCCAG
>JAYVDE010000013.1:0-8161 GCA_043749575.1 Burkholderiaceae bacterium
CGGCGCGGTCAGCCCTGTTTTGGGCGGTCTGCGGCCTTGCAAATCCTCGCCATAGCTGGGCTATGGCTGTGGTTTGCGCCTTGCAGCCCATCCCAAACCGGGCGCCCACACTCGCGAGGACTTGTTCAGCATGGCCCGAACTGGCCCGCCGCTGGCGCCGCCGCGAGCCCGGTTTTTCACCCACGGGCGGCGCGAGCCGGGTCGATTTCTCGGCGCGTTGTGTTGACGCAGTGGCGCGCCTGGCGGCGCCTCACCGGGGCCAGGTCATTGCGCTGGTCTGTCATGGTGGTGTGCTCGACAGCGTGTACCGGGCGACCAGTCGGATCGCGCTCGACGCGCCGCGCACCTGGCTGCTGGGCAATGCGGCCATCAATCGGCTGCTTCACACGCCCGGTGGTTTCAAGCGTGTCGGCTGGGACGATTGCCGCCACCTGCAGGGCTTGTGCGACGCGCACCCAGGTGCAGACCACCGCTGAGCGAAGTGACGGGGCGCGAAGGGACGGGTCGTCCCCTGCCCACCGGCCGTTGCGAACCATTACAAGTTTCGAGTCCGCTCTCCTCAAGTGATCGTTTCGGGTGCCGAAAACGAGGCCATGAGATCGTCAAGTCCCACTCCGTTGCGCTGCGCAGCAGCTGGCTTCACGCTGATCGAGCTGATGATCGCGGTGGTTGTCGTGGCGGTGCTCGCCGCCAGCGCGTTGCCGTCTTTCCAATCCAGCGTGCGCAAAGCGCGCCGCGCCGATGCCATGGATGCCGCCGTGGGCGTTCAGCATGCCCAGGAGCGCTACCGCAGCAACAACACGGCTTACGCCGCCACGCTGGCGGCGATCAGCCTGTCGGCCACCTCGACCAACAGTTACTACGGCGCGGCGCTGTCGGCGGTCAGCGCCAATGGCTACACCTTGACGTTGACCGCGGCGAGTGGCACGTCCCAGGCCAGCGACACCGGTTGCACGGCGCTGACGGTGGTCGTCAGCAACGGCAGCCCGGTCTACGGGCCAGCCGCTTGCTGGAGCAAGTGATGCGAACGCGCGGCTTCACGCTGATCGAGTTGATGGTCGCGCTGGTCGTGGTGGGTGTGCTGATGGGTCAGGCCGTGCCCAGCTTCTTCGAGTCGACCGCCCGGGCGCGGCTGCAGGGGGCGATCAACGAGCTGGCCATAGACCTGCAATACGCCCGCAGCGAGGCGGTGCGCGAGCGTGCCCCGGTCACTTTGACGGTAGCCGCCAGCGGTGCCAGCTACACCATCGCCAATGCCACCCGCACGCTGAAGGCGGTGACGCTGCCGACCGGAGTCACGCTGACCGCGGATGCCACCGTCAGTTACGACGCCCTGCGCGGCATGGCCCAAGCCACGGTGTTCAATGCCGCCATCACCGGTGTCAGCGGCAACCTGCGCGTGAGCACCAACGCGGTCGGGCGGGTGCAGGTGTGCACACCCTCCACTGCTTTTGGCGGCTACGCCGCATGCTGAACTTCAGCCGTCTCCGCGGCTGGGCCTCGCCGGCCATGCGACGCGCCCCGATGGTGCGGGGCCTGTCCCTCGTCGAGTTGATGGTCGGCCTGGTGGTCTCGCTGATCGTGGTCGGTGGTGCGATCTCGATGATGGTGCGCATGCAGACCACCACTTGGCGCTTGCTGTACGAAACACGGCTGAACCAGGACCTGCGTGCCGCCGCCGATGTGGTGGTGCGCGACCTTCGCCGCGGCGGCTTCTGGGGCAACGCCATCCAGGGCACGCTGGCCGTGGGCGCCGGCAGCACCGTGGCGCAGAACCCCTATGCAGCGCTCAGCAACAGCAGCAGCGACGGGGTGTCCTACCGTTTCTCGCGCGACGCCATCGAGAACAACGCGCTGGACGATGCCGAGCGCTTCGGCTTCCGTCTGCGTGATGGCGTGCTGCAGATGCAGACCTCCAACAACGTGTGGCAAGACCTGACGGACGACAAGAACCTGCTGGTGACCGCGCTGACCATCACCCCCACGCTGACCACGCTGGCGCTGGGCAGCATCTGCAGCAAACCCTGCGCCGCTGGCACGCCGAACTGTCCGGCCAGCACGGTGCGCAGCCTGGCCGTGATCCTGACCGGGCAGGCGGTGCGCAATAGCGCCGTGGTGCGCAGCATCAACCTGACAGTGCGCCTTCGCAACGACGAGTCTGCTGGCCAGTGCCCAGCGTGAAGGCGCCTGCATGAACCCCATCGTCACCCTGCATCGACCCATCGCGCGCGGCCTGGGCGTTCTGACTATCGCGCTCATGTTGCTGCTGGCGGCTGCCATCGGGGTGCTGTACCTGAACCGCGGGCTGCTCTTCGAGCACAAGACCGCGTCGAACCTGACGCAATCGACGCTGGCGATGGAGACCGCAGAGGCCGGCATCGAATGGGCCACCGGCATGTTGAACGCGCCCTATGACATCGGCGCCAACTGCAGCTTTCTGACGACGACCAACCTGTCCTTCCGCAAGCGCTATGTGCTGACCAAGTTCAACGACGCCGTGTCGCCCACCACCGACGTGGTTGCCGCGACCAATGTCTTTCCGGGTTGCAAGATCACCGCGGCCGGGCGCAGCTGCGACTGCCCAGCCGCGCCTGCGGCCGGCAGTACCACCGTGGCCAGCCTGGGCGCGGCGGAGAGCCCCAGCTTCACGGTGGCTTTCCAGGATGTTGCGGGCACGCCCGAAGCCGTGCTGCTGACGGTCTATGCCTGCAGCGCGCAAGGTGCAAGCTGCTCGTCGACCAACTTCGCGGCGGCCGAGGGCAACGCGCGGGTCTCGGTGATCGTCAAGCTGCGGCCCACCTTGCGCGCGGTGCCTTCGTCGCCGCTGACCTGCGGTAGCTCGTGCACGGTGGGCGGCTCGTACAACATCATCAACACCGACGTCAATACCAACGGCATCCTGATCAACGCCGGCACGAGCATCTCGATCGCCAACGGCACGTCGATGTCCACCCTGCAAGGCCAGCCGACCGGCAATGCGCAGATCGGTTCAGACAGCTCGCTGGCGGCGCTGTCCAGCACTGACCCGACCTGCAGCAACTCGCAGATGTTCAACGCCTATTTCGGCTCGACGATCGCGCAATACCAAAACTCGCCGTCGACCAAGTCGATCTCGTGCGCCAGCGCATCGGACTGCAGCTCGCAGTTGAGCACGGCCTACAACGACGGCTGGCGCGCGTTCTACTTCGCCACCGCCCTGCAGCTCAGTGGCAACAACGCCTTCGGCAGCCAAGTTGATCCCATCACCATCGTCACGCCGAATGCGATCAACGTGAACGGCAACACCTCGCTCTGGGGGCTGGTGTTTTCCAACAGCGCCAACTGGAACGACCTGGGCACCGGATCGGCCACCATCCACGGCGCGCAGATCTCCTGTGCCGGGTACAGCAACAACGGCAACGGCACCTTGCAGTACGACCCGACCGCCCTGAACAATGCCCGCCGCCTGACGGGTTCCCTGGTGCGGGTGGCCGGCAGCTGGCGCGACTTTCGGGTCAACTCGGACACCTTGCCATGAACCACCGCACGCCCCTAACGCCGCGTGGTTTCACGCTGATCGAGTCGCTGATCGCGCTGCTGGTGGTCGGCGCCGGCATGTTGTTGCTGTCGGTGACGCAGATGAAGCTGGTGCAGAACGCCGACCTGGCCCGCCAGCGTGGCGAGGCCACCCGCCTGGCGGCTGAGAAGATCGAGTCGTCGCGCGCCTACACCACCATCACCGGCACCGGTGTCACGGCCTGGAACGGGCTGGCCGGTGGCAGCGACACCAGCAGCTCGAACACTGCCTACACCCGCAGCTGGACCGTGGACGGTGACATCAACCAGCCGATGCGCCAGCTCAACGTGGCGGTCAGCTGGACCGACCGCACCGGTACCGCCCAATCGGTCAGCCTGAGCAGCGTGATCTCGCGCACCGACCCGGCCGATGTGGGCTCGCTGGCCTTTCCGCTGCCGGCCAATACAACGCTCAAGCGGCCGAAAAATCGCAACTTGAACATCCCGGTGCCGGCGCTGGACCTGGGCAACGGCGAGAGCGTGGTGCAGTTGGCCAACAACTTTGCCGTCGTGTTCTCGAACGAGTCCGGCTATGTGGTGAAGACCTGCAACTTCGTCGTCAACACCGTGGCCGACCTGGCGGGCTGCACCACCGCGTCGGCCTACATCGTGGCAGGCTACATCTCGCTCAGCGGAACCTCCGCCTTCCCGGCCAGCCTGGGCGTGAACACCAGCCTGGTCAGCGGCAGCACGGCCATCAGTTGCTCGCTTGCCAATGCGGTCGACCAGACCAGCCGGGCGACGATCAGCGGCTACAAGTACTACCTCTGCGTCGTCAGCGTGGCCGCGGTGGGGTCGCCCTGGTCGGGCAGGTTCCAGCTGTCGGGCATGGCCACCGGCACCAACTACCTGGTCTGCCGCTTCCAGTACCCGGCGGCCGCCGGCGTCAGCACCAACCAGCGCAACGTCCAGCCCTACAGCAACGTGGCCGAGTCGCTGGACCAGCAGAACTACATCATCACCACCGCCAACAGCTGCCCCACTGTGCAGAACCTGGCGACCACGGCGCACCAGGATTGCCGAAGCAGCAATGCCAGCCGGGCGACCGACTGCCCTGCGAGTTGATGCAGGCCGACCGACCCGCCACCGCGGCCGGGCACCGTGCAAACCCGTCGCGCCGCGGTTTCACCTTGGTCGAGGTGCTGGTTGTTCTGGCGTTGCTTTCCTTGCTGTCGGCTGCGGTTATACCCAGCTTCCAGGGGCAGCTGGCCAAGGGCCGGCGACTGGATGGCCAGCAGGCGCTGAGGGCGCTGGCGCAGCGGCTGGAGCGCCAGTACACCGAGCGCGGCACTTACCTGGGCGCCACGCTGGGCGCGGGCGGCCTGTACCCGGCAGAGTCGGGTGCCGGCCATTACGCGCTGGCGATCACCGACCTGGCCGACCATGCTTACCGCATCGCGGCCCGCCCCCAGGGTGCGCAGGCGGCGGACCCCTGCGCCACGCTGGTCTACAACCAGTGGGGGGAATCTTCGGTCAGCGGCGCTGCCGTGCTGGCGGTCGGCCAATGCTGGTGAGCATCCCAGGCCCCTGGTGGCACCCGGCGTTTGCGAAGAAACGACTACTTTTGATTATGAAGGATGCGTTTGTTAATCTTGTTTCTTGAGAGGCTGGCTGCTGGCCAGGCCGGTGGCGGGTTGGCAGCAGCGGCGCGGCAAGGCGGCCGGCTGAGGCCCAACGCGGCCCCAACACTGCCCGCCGCCACTACAATTTGACCCACCATGCGACTCAGTCCGGCCCAGATCACGCTGCTGCGCAGCGCAGCAGCGCGGCGGTTTGGTGCCGAATCCGTGCTGTGGCTGTTTGGTTCGCGGCTGCACGACGCTCAACGCGGCGGCGATGTGGATCTCTACCTCGAAACGTCCGAACGCAACGCCGATCAACGGGTCGACAGCAAACTGCGTTTTTTGGCCGACTTGCACGACACGGCCGAATTTGAGGGCGAACGCATCGATCTGGTCATCCACAGCCCGCTGCACACCAGCGAGTTGTCGGTGCACCGGGTGGCCCGTGCCGAGGGCATTCGGCTGTGACGGCGGACCTGACGGTGGCTGGTCCATCCGCCAAGCTGTCGGCTGTGCGCGCGCTGGCCGCTCGGCGGGCGCGCCAAGTGCTGGGGGCCAAGCGGTGGCGGACCGGTGGCCTGGCACCCTGGCGCGCCACAGACCCGCCGCATCGAGCTGCGGCCCGCCCTCAGCCCTCGAACAGATCGCTGCCCGACCCCTTGGGCGGCGTCACCCCCAGGTGCCGATACGCCGCCAGCGTCGCAATCCGGCCGCGCGGCGTGCGCTGCAAAAAGCCCTGCATGATGAGATACGGCTCGATCACGTCCTCGATCGTGCCGGCTTCTTCGCCGATCGCCGCGGCCACGTTGTCCAGCCCGACCGGGCCGCCGTCGAAGCGGTGGATCACCGCCTCCAGCAGCTTGCGGTCCATCAGGTCGAAGCCCTCGGGGTCGACGTCCAACATCTTCAGCGCCTGGTCGGCGATGCCGCGGCTGATCACGCCGTCGGCCTTGACCTCGGCGTAATCGCGCACCCGGCGCAGCAGCCGGTTGGCAATGCGCGGTGTGCCGCGCGAGCGGCGGGCGATCTCGAACGCACCTTCGGCCTGGATAGGCACGTTCAACAGCCCGGCCGAGCGCTTGACGATCACGGCCAGCTCGGCCGGGGTGTAGAACTCCAGCCGCGCCACGATGCCGAAGCGGTCGCGCAGCGGGTTGGTCAGCATGCCGGCGCGGGTGGTGGCGCCGACCAGCGTGAAGGGCTGCAGGTCGAGCTTGATCGAGCGCGCGGCCGGGCCCTCGCCGATCATGATGTCGATCTGGTAGTCCTCCAGCGCGGGATAGAGGATCTCCTCGACCACCGGGCTCAGGCGGTGGATCTCGTCGATGAACAACACGTCGTTCTTCTCGAGGTTGGTCAGCAGCGCGGCCAGGTCTTTGGGCTTTTCGAGCACCGGGCCGCTGGTTTGGCGCAGGCTGGCGCCCAACTCGGCGGCGATGATGTGGCTGAGCGTGGTCTTGCCCAGCCCGGGCGGGCCGAACAGCAGCACGTGGTCGAGTGCCTCGCCGCGCTTCTTGGCCGCGCCGATGAAGATCTCCAGCTGCTCGCGGGCCTTGACCTGGCCGATGTAGTCGGCCAGCAGCTTGGGTCGCAGTGCGCGTTCTTGTGCTTCTTCGCGCGGCGATTGGCGGGCGGCGCTGAGCACCCGAGGGGGTGGTGCGGCGAAGTCGTCGGTCTGGATGCCCATACAGTGCATTGTCCACCGGCCGCGCACTCGGCCGCCAGCGGATTTGTCAGGACAAGGCCCGCAGCGCCAGCTTGATGCCCTCGCTCACCCCCACGTCGGCGGGCAGCAGCTTCAAGGCGGCGGCGGCGTCGCGTTCGCTGTAGCCCAGCGCGATCAGTGCCTGCACGATGTCGCCGTGGGCGTCGCTGGTGATCACGGCGCCGGGCTGGCCGAGGTCGGGTGCCAACTTGCCTTTCAGTTCGAGCAGCAGGCGTTCGGCGGTTTTTTTGCCGATGCCCGGCACCTTGACCAGACGCGCCGTTTGCTGCTGCGCCACGGCCTGCGTCAGCTCGGCCACGCTCAAGCCCGACAGCAGGCCCAGCGCCATGCGTGGGCCGACGCCCGAGATCTTGATCAGCTGGCGGAAGGTGCCGCGTTCGGCCGCGGTGAGAAAGCCGAACAGCTGCTGCGCGTCCTCGCGCACGATGAAATGCGTCAGCAGCGTGGTGCGTTCGCCCAGCCCAGGCAGGTTGTAGAAGCTGCTCATCGGCACGTCGACCTCATAGCCGACGCCGTTGACATCGATGAGCACCTGGGGCGGTGTCTTTTCCGCGAGCACGCCTGTGAGTCGTCCGATCATGCCAACGATTGTGGCGCACCCGCTTGTCAGCTTGCCAGCCGCCCTGGGCCGCCCCGGGCGCGGCCTCAGCGCCTGAAGAGGCCCAGGCGTTGCGCTTCGAGCGCGGCTTCGGCGCGTGAGCTGACGTTGAGCTTGCGGTAGATCTGCTTGACGTAGTCAGCGATGGTGTGGCGCGAGAGGCCCAGCTGCACGCCGATCTCGGGCAGCGTGAAGCCCTTGGCCACCCGCAACAGCACCTCGCTCTCGCGTTCGGTCAGCGAGACCGCGGGCATCGCGTTGGCCTGCGGCTGGTGCTGGCTGGCAAAGTACTTGATCACCTTGCGGGCGATCGACGGCGACAGCGGGGGCTCACCCTGGCTGATGCGGTGCAGTTGCTCGGTGATCAGCTCGCGCGACTGTTCTTTCAGAATGTAGCCATAAGCGCCAGCCTGCAGCGCCGGAAACAGGTGCTCGTCGTCGTCGTGGATGGTGACCACCACCGACTGCGCCTCGGGCTGCACGTCGCGCAGCTTGGCGACCACGTCGGTGCCGCTGCCGTCGGGCAGACCCAAGTCACACAAGGCCAGATCAAAGCGGACCGATTGCACTTGCAGCAAGGCATCTTGCACGCGCGAGCATTCGGTGATGCGGGCGCCCGGAAACACCTGCATCACCAGGCTCTTGAGCCAGGCGCGGATCTCCGGCAGGTCTTCGAGCAGCAGGATGTTGTTCATCAAAAACCAGTCCGGGTGTGGGCCA
>JAYVDE010000014.1:0-8156 GCA_043749575.1 Burkholderiaceae bacterium
TGTGGGCGCCCTGGTTTGGGATGGGCTGCAAGGCGCAAACCACAGCCATAGCCCAGCTATGGCGAGGATTTGCAAGGCCGCAGACCGCCCAAAACAGGGAAGACCGCGCCGCGAGGGACTTGTTCAGCGTTGCCCTAACGCCCCGGCGCCGCGTCCTCAGGTATTTCCGCGGCGATCGCCAGCAGCTGTTCGGCGCTGGGCTGGTCCCAACCGGCACCGTGCACCGCCGTGGCGTAGAAGCGGACCATTTCCGAGCGCACCATCGGGTGCTGCCAGCCACTGGTGTGCAGGCGCTTGCGCAGCGAGGGGTGCACTTTGCGGCGGTCCATGTCGGCCAGCAACTCCAGCACCAGATCGGCCTGCGCGGGTGCCGACAGGCTCGCCACTTCAGCGGCCATCTGCTCGCGCCGGCGGTTCAGCCACTCGGCCAGCCAGCGGGCCTGGCGCCGGGCCTGCAACTCGCGCGCGGCCGGGCTCTGCGGGTCGTCACGGGCGCTCACCTCAACGGCACGGTTGGCGGCCTGCAGGCGCAGCTTGTGTGCCTCGGCCGGCATCAGCGTGCGCAGGTAACGGGCCGGGTCGCGCAGCGGCTCCGGAAAGTTGGTGGCGATGCGCCGGTCCAGCGCGTCGAGTGCGGCGCTGAAGGCGGCGTCGCCATGTTCCTGGCAGAGGGCCTCGGCCACGTCGTCGGCAACACCCAGCCGGCGCGCCCGCTCGATCAGGCCCATCTCGATGGGTTTGGGCGCTTGGCCCAGGGTTTGCCCAAGCGCTTGCCCCAAGCCCAGCGCGGCCTGCTTTTTCGGCTGAATCTTGAACTGGATCTCGTCGATGAAGCGGCCCTGCTTGTGCTCGACGAGTTCAACCTCGATGTCGGTGATGGCGTTGACCTCGGCCACCGCCAGCTTGAGGGTGTCGCGCTTGAAGATGCGGTACTCCTGCCGCTCGGTGCGCTCGGATGGCGGGTTGCCGCTGAGCACCGGCTGCCACCAGCGCCAGGCCTGCCGGGAGGTGCGGCCGATCTCCTTGTAGCGGGTGCAGATCTCGTAGAGCGCCACGCCGGCATGCGAGCGCAGCTGGCTGATCACCTCCAGGCGCAGGCGCGCAAACACCGTGGGCTGCAACAACTCCTGCTTGAGGTTGACGGCGTAAGACCACTCGACCCAGACCTGGCCGCGCTCTTTGCTCAGCCGGGCATGGGCCAGCAGGCCGCTGACGTTCCAGCTGCTGCCCTCACCGGTGGTGGGCGACTGCCATTCCACGGTGGTCGAAACCATGGCCCTCAGGTGCTTCTTGACCAAGGCATGGTCATTGCTGTCGAAATCGATGCCCTTGATGATGCGTTCGAGCGGGGCGCGGAACACATCCTTGTCCAGCCCTTGCTCCTGGGCCTCGAACAGCAACACGTTGTAGCTCTTGCGGCCCAGCGTGGTGATGCGCGCCGACTTGGGCACGATGGCCAGGGTGTTGACCGGCTTGCGCAGCAGGTCAGGCTCGTCGGCCACGGCCACCCGGCTGCGTCGCACGGCTAGGCGGGCTCGCCCAGCGGGCGGGTCTGGGGGGACGGCATCAACCATGGGCCATGGTATCTGATAGGTGAATCAACATTTCACGTCAAGCGGACGGGATCAATAGCCCGCTTGCTCCCGAAAACTCTCACCTGTGAATCGGCATCTCCGCCGTGTCAGCGCGATCTCGTTTCCTGAAAACCCTCACCTGACCGCAGCTGACCGCACCCAACCGCACCCGGCCGCATCCCGCCGCACTGGAGCGCAGCCAAGCGCAACACCGAATTTGACCGGCGGGTCGGGGCGGCCCCAACACCGTCAAGGCGCCCTGGCCTTGGAGATCACGAGCCCGGCCCGGCCACCCCCCCACGGCGACCCCGCCACCGGGCGCAGGCTCCGGTGCCGGTGCCGGGTCGACAAAGACACTGGCGCCCCGTATCCACTCACACAAGCTCCTGCCGCGGTGCCGGACGGTCCCGTATCCCCTGTCAAACCGTCCCGAAGATTCGCCAAAGTCTCCCGAAAGCTCTCCATGAAACGCGCCAAGTACCTGATTAAAAACAGCTTTTTACCGGCTAAAGGGTTTTAAGGGTTCAAAGAGATTGAAATTCCTAAAGGGCTCGGGTCGGCATGAACAGGACAACACCGCAAGAAGCGCCTGCGGCACTCGAAGCTCAACGATAATTTGGCTTTGATGGGTTCGCTTGACGCAGCCTGGTAGGCAGGCTGCGTTTTCGTCAAGCACACAGATTCGCGTGAAACGGAGACTCTTCTTGGACTTGATCACACTCAAACCTCAGCGCCGGATCAATCTTCAAGACATCGCCGATCAAGCCGAGCGTGCCGCGTCGATGATGGAGCAGATACGCAGCGCCATGCTTGCGCCCAGTTCGCGCAAATCACCACCGGTCTTCAACCTGAGCCAACTGGCGGCGATGTGTGGCATCGAGAAAGGCTCGGTCAATCACCGCATGAGCAAGGGCGACTTGCCAGGCGGGCGGCTCAACGCCGCCGGCAGCCGGCGCGAGTTCAGCCTGGCCGAGACCCACCACTGGGTGCGCGAATACCGCAAAGACCACTTGCGCCCGGCTGGTGCAGAGGCAGTCACCATCAGCATCGGCAACTTCAAGGGCGGTGTGTCCAAGACCACCACCGCGGTGACGCTGGCGCAAGGCTTGTCGTTGCTGGGGCACCGGGTGCTGGTGATCGACACCGATCCGCAGGGTTCGCTGACCACCTTGTTCGGCATCCTGCCCGATACCGAGGTGGACGAGCAGGACACCATCTTGCCGCTGGCGATGGGCACCGAGACCTCGATCCGCTATGCGATCCGTTCCACCTATTGGGACGGCATCGACCTGGTGGGCGCCGCCCCGGTGTTGTTCGGCGCCGAGTTTGCGCTGCCGGCGCGGCAGACCCAGGAGCCCGGCTTCGAGTTCTGGCGGGTGCTCGATCTGGGGATCGACGACGTGCGGTCGGAATACGACGTGATCGTCATCGACACGCCCCCTGCCCTGTCGTACACGACGATCAACGCCTTCATGGCGTCGGACGGCATCATCATGCCGCTGCCACCCAACGCGCTGGATTTCGCCTCGGCGTCACAGTTCTGGAACCTGTTTTCCGACCTGACGACCGAATTGCTGACCAAGCGCGGCTTGAGCAAGGAATTCGATTTCATCCACATCCTGCTGGCGCGTGTGGACACGGCGGATGCCGCCAGCAACATCATCCGGCAGTGGATTGGGCAAACCTATGCCGAGAAGGTCTTGCCGGTCGAGATCCCGAAAACCGCCGTCACCGGCGTGACCAGCGCCGAGTTCGGCACGGTCTACGACGTCTCCAAATACGACGGCAATGCCCGAACCTTCAAGCGCGCACGTGATGCCTACGACAGCTTTGTCGGTCACATCGAAGGGTCGGTGCGTGCGGTCTGGGCGCGCCAATTGGCGACCTTGAACGGTTCAACACCCGCGCCCCTGCCGGCCAAGGGGGCTAGGCGATGAGCAAAAAACTGGCGGCCAAGGCCAGCCTGATCCAGCTGCCGCCGTTGCCGGCGCAACATCCACAGAGACAGCCACAGTCACAGCCGCCGTCGCAGCCGTTGGCATTGCCGTTGCCGGCGGCGCTGCCGCACGCTGAGGCGGTGGAGCACCGGCCCAAGACTGCGCCGGGTTCGATGGCGCACTTCATGGCCACCCAGTCCACCGCGGTCAAAGAGGCGCAAGACCTGCGCGAACGGCTCAAGGCCTTCGAGGGCGCAACACCTGTCAGGCCACTGGACCCGGCCACCGTGCGGCCGTCCAGGTGGGCGAACCGGCACGAGGCGTCGTTTGCCGACGCTGCGTTCGATGAGCTGAAAGCCGAGATAGAAGCGTCTGGTGGCAACGTGCAGCCGGTAAGCGTGCGCCCGGTGGCTGCGGTGTTGAACGGTTCAACACCGGGTGGCGTGGTGTACGAACTGGTGTTCGGCCACCGCCGGCACCGCGCCTGCCTGGAACTGGGCCTGCCGCTGCTGGCCATGGTCACTGACCTCAACGACCGCGAATTGTTCGAGACCATGGAGCGCGAGAACCGGGCGCGCAAGAACTTGAGCGCCTGGGAACAGGGCGGCATGTACAAGCGTGCGCTGGACGAAGGCTTGTACCCGTCGCAACGCAAGCTGTCCGAATCGCTGGGGGTGGACGTGTCGCTGGTGTCCAAAAGCCTGTCGCTGGCCAGGTTGCCGGACGCGGTGGTCCTGGCCTTTGCCAGCCCGCTCGAAATTCAGTTCCGCTGGGCCCAGCCGCTGGCCGAGGCGCTGCAAAAAGACCCCGACGCACTGATCGCGCGCGCGCATCGCATCCAGCAATCCAGCCAATCAGGCCAGCCCATGCCGGCGCTCAAGGTGTTGGCCGTGCTGCTGGGCAGTGACGAGCTGCCGGTGTTGAACCGTTCAACGCCCCACCACCGAGTGATCGCCGGATCGGCCGGGCGCCAGGCTTTGATGACGCGCGACGCCCGTGGGCGCGTACTGGTCAAGTTTGCTGCCGGGGTGTTGAGCGATGCCGAAGAAGCCGCTTTGGCGGTGGCCATTGAACGGATCCTGCAGCGGGCCTGACGGCCTTGCGCGGGCCAGGGCGCGAGCGCAGCGTCATCACAAGGCCTGGCACCCATCGCAATTGGGTAACGGGTCTGGTGCTGCGCTTTCCCGAATTCTCTCCACGCGCGGCCTGCGGGCACCGTGTGCAGCGCGCCGGCCTCCTGGTAGCAGTGCGGAGCGGTGCACGAGGCCCCGTCTTTGCGGGGCGGAGCGAGCGGGCAAGACCAGAGCGGGTGACTTCGAAGTCATTTGACAAGATTTCCCCTGCGTGCCTTTGAATCGTCAAACCATCCCGAAAACTCTCCACCGAGGCGGTCGACGCCTGACACGGCAGCGCGGCAGCGGTGCCAGGCGTCAATCAAGCGGGACCGGGACCGGGAGTGGGATCGGCCGAGGCGGGGCAGGGCAGGGCAGGGCGGGGAAAGGCAGGGCAGGGCAGTTGCTGCGCCTCAGCCAAAAGCCTTCTCCAGCTCCTCGCTGACCCGCCGAATCTGCGCCCGGGTGTACTTGGCGGTGGTGCGGGGGTCGGCATGGCCCAGCAACTGGCCGACCACGTCGAGTGGCACGCCGCGTTCCAGCGCCCGGGTGCCGCAGGTGTGGCGCAGCCAGTGCGGGCTGGCACGGGCAGCGGCCACCTTCTCGCCCCAGGACAAGTCCGAGCCGTCGATCGCCTTGTTCAGCCAGGTTTTCATCGACCCGTACAAGGATCGGTAGCTCAGCGGCTGACCGGCGTTGATCAGGCTGCACAGCAGCGGCGCCTCGGGCTGCGAGAGCATCGCCCCCTGGTCCAGCCCGCGGTAGCGCAGGTAGCGCTGCAGCGCCCGCTGGGCCTGGCTGGCGAGCGGAATCACGCGGTTTTTACTGCCCTTGCCGTGCACCTGCAGCAGCAGCCGGCCGTCCAGGCGCCGCAGGTCGCCCAGCCGCGCGCCCAGCAGTTCGGCCGCACGCAGCCCGGTGGCCTCCAGAAACTGCAGCAAAAAGACCATGCGCTCGGCCGCCGGCTCGCCCGCCGACAAGATCTCCAGCCGCGCCAGGATCACGCTCCAGCGCTCAGGCTGGATCGCCCTGCTGGCCAGCTCATCGGCCTGCCGGTCGTCGCCGGTGCGGCGATTCACCAGCACCCAGGGGTTGCCCGCCAGGTAACGGGCGGCGACCAGCCAGCTGAAACACGCGCCCACCACCACGATCGCGTGGCGCTGGCTGCGGTGGCCCAGCGGCCCGGCAAAGGGGCTCCAGGCGGCGTGATCGAGTGGCGCCGTGCGCTTGCCTATCCACTCGGGCGGCACGTTCTGCAGCAAGGCCATGTAGGCCAGACAGTCGTCGGCCGTGCAGCGGCTGAGTGTCAGGCCGCGCTGGTCGAGGAACAGCAGGAAGCGGCTCAGTTCGCGGCGGTAGGCCTTGGCGGTGGCATCGCTGCCGGCGCGGGCGCGAATCCAGGCCCGCACGGCCAAGGTGTCGGCATGCAGATCGCGGGCGGCCAGTTGGTCGGGCGCCAGCACAAAGCCCAGGCTGTCTGTGCGGTCTGAATAGTTTGAACGGTCAGCAAGTGGGGCCTGGGCTAGGCCGGTGCTGGCCGTCGTTGCGCGGTCAGGCACGGGGCTGGCGGGTACTGCGCTGGCGGCCGGCCAGGCCGCAGCACCGGCAGGCAAGGGCAGGGCAGGGCGGGCTGCCGCTGCGCCGGGTTCGCCACGCTCGCCAGACGCCTGGGCAATCGCGGCGGCCAGGCTTTGCCCGCGCCGGGCCAGCGGGCCGTGCCGCCCGGGCTGCGTCGAACCGGGGATCAGCAGCTCCAGATGCTGCGTCAGCCGGTCGGCTTTGCCGGCGCCGATGCGCGGGATGCTGCGCCACCAGCGCCCGCCCGCGCGCACCAGCGATTGCAGGTCAGACAACAGCAGCTGGCCGTTGGCCATCAAGGATCGGCACAGGTGGGCCGGAAACCAGGCGTCGAGCCGGTGGTGGGGCAGGGCGGTCTCGGTGTCCGCCCGCGCCAGCGCATGCAGCAGCGCGAGCTGCTGGCTGCGCAGACGGCCGTTGCGCTGGGTCTTGCGGTCAGGCGGAAAGGCCTCGTTGTGCAGCGCCAGCAACTCGGCCTGGCCGAACCCGTCCAGCCCAAGAGCCTCGGCCCATTCGTCAATCGGTGGCGCTTGTTCGCCGGCCTCGTGCGGTTTGACGACCAGGCCGATCAGCCGCCAACGCCGATCACCTTGCCGCCGGGCGACTGCGCGCACGCGGTCGACAACGGCGTTATGGGATTTGCGCAGCAGCACCGCGCCGTCGCGCAGGTCATGGCCGAGGTAGCGGCTGGCCGCCTGGCGCTGCGGCACGCCTTCGGCCACCGCGCGCAGGTAGGCCAGATGGTGGATGCCCAGCTTGGGCTCAAGGGCTGCGTTCGGCGCGCCTACGGTGCTGTAAGTGCCTGTCGCCATGGGTCTTTCGCTTGTTCTTGATGGGGCCTGCAGGATTCTATGGTTATTTTTGACAGTCAGATAATTACGCTTATCTGATGGTTATTTCAAATAAATCTGCAGATTGAAGCTTATGCAAACGGCGCGGCCATGCCTTTGGGTCGACGCGTCGCCTGGCTGAGAACGAAGTCTGCAATGGCCAAGGCGCCCGCTACACGGTGGGGCCCGCGCCCGGGGTATCGCCTGGCCATCCAGCGGCTGGCCCATCAAGTGATGTCGACACCGACACCGACACCGACACCGACCCTAAGCCTGGCCGCCAGACCCAAAAGCTTCCTGGTCGACGAAGCGCATGACCTGTCTCATCAGTGGCAAGAGCACGCCGTCGGCGTAGCCGCAGCCGGTTTTTATCGGATCGATCTGGCGCTCTTTGGCTGCCGTTTCAGGCGGATGACCGCCGCCCGCGGCCAGCCGCTCGGCCAGATCCTGATAACCCGGCCGCCACGCATCGGCATCGGGAAACACCTCGCGCAGGCTTGCCAGGATCTGCATGCCCGCAAAGTCCAGGTCGCCGAAGAAGTGCACTGGCAACACCGCCTGGCCAAACAACCACGCACTGACCGCCGCCAGCCCCGATCCGATCGATGGGTCGAACGCGACCACGTCGCCGTGGCTTGGCCGCACATAGAGGCGACAGGTTTGGCGCGTGCGCAAGCGCTTGGCGCTGCCCTTGAATCCGGCGGCGTACACCAGCAGTGTGCGTGACCAGGCCGGCCGGCGCTGATCGGCCAGCTGCTCGAAAGTCACCAGGTTCTCGACAAACAAGGCCTCATCAAAACCCGCCGGGATGTCGACCAGCAGTTGAATCGGCGCTTCATGAAACTGCCGGGTCGCCGCTCCCAACAGACGCAACAGCTCGTCGCGCTTGTCCAACACCTTGGATCGACCCTGAAAGACCAGCGCTGACGCCTCACGCAGCGGCATCGTGGCGCCAGATGCACAAAGCGTCTGCAGGGTGCTGAGGCTGCGCAGCGCGTCCGCCGTCGACATCTCGGCCAGTGCGGCCACGGGGCCCGACCGCGACCTTGTACCCCTTGGTGGTGGCGATGTCGCCGCCGAGGCTCGAGAGGTCGACTGTGACGTCCTCGAGCGCGAGCGGCGTGG
>JAYVDE010000015.1:0-8154 GCA_043749575.1 Burkholderiaceae bacterium
GCCGCCAGGTAGTGCCGCCAGCGCAGGCGGCCACTGCTCACTTCGTCGGCGGCTTGCGCCACGATCTCGATCAGCCTGGAAAAGCGGTCGAAACCGGCCGCCGGCTCCGGCCCCAGATTGACCAGCACGCGGCCTTCGCCGCCATCGTCGGGCAGGTCGGCGGGCTGGTCAGCCAGCCAGACCGGTGTGCGCAGCAGCGGTGTCGGCACGCTGGCGCCGGCCCGCAAACGGGCATGCGGGATGAATTCGCCGGGCTCGAAGGTCCACAGTTGCACGTCTAGCCGCGACAACTGCTCGGGCGAGCCGGTCACTACCACGCGGTGGCCGGCTCGCCAGGCCTTGCGCACCAAGCGGCAGGTGTGGCCGAGCTTGTCGGCCACACCGCTGTGGAACTCGATCCGGGTCAATGGAGCCCCTCGCCGAACGCAAGCGTTCGCCGGCCTTGCAGGCCGCGCTCAACCGCCAAGCGGGCAAGTGCGTCGACCACCAACGACAGACGCAAAGTCATCTGGCCTGTGACAGCACCCAATGCGTGAGCAAGCCCACCGGTCGGCCGGTGGCGCCTTTGGCGGTGCCGCCCTTCCAGGCCGTGCCGGCGATGTCGAGGTGCGCCCAGCGCAGTTTCTTGGTGAAACGCTTGAGGAACATCGCCGCGGTGATGGCGCCACCGGCGCGGCCGGCGATGTTGGCCATGTCGGCAAAGTTGCTTTTCAGGCCCTCGTCGTACTCGTCGTCCACCGGCATGCGCCAGCAGGTGTCGAGCGCGGCATCGCCAGCGGCCTGCAGGTCAGCGGCCAGCGCGTCGTCGGCTGAGAACAGGCCCGAACGCACCGCGCCCAGCGCCACCACGCAGGCGCCGGTCAGCGTGGCGATGTCGACCACTGCGGCCGGCTTGAAGCGCTCGACGTAGGTCAGCGCATCGCACAGCACCAGCCGGCCTTCGGCGTCGGTGTTGAGCACCTCGATGGTCTGGCCCGACAGGCTGGTGATCACGTCGCCGGGCTTCAGCGCGCTGCCGCTGGGCATGTTCTCAGCTGCGACGATGACACCGATCAGGTTGACCGCCGGCTTGAGCCGGGCCACCGCGCACAGCGTGCCGATGACGCTGGCCGCGCCGCCCATGTCGAACTTCATCTCGTCCATCTCGCCACCGGGTTTCAGCGATATGCCACCCGAATCGAAGGTGATGCCCTTGCCCACCAGCACCAGCGGCGCCTGCGACTTGGCCGCGCCGTGGTAGTGCATGACGATGAAACGCGGCGGCTCGGCTGAGCCCTTCGCCACCGCCAAAAAGCTGCCCATGCCCAGCGCCTCGATCTCCTTGCGGTCGAACACCTCGACCTTCAGGCCCTCGGCCTTGCCGAGCTTGCGGGCCTCGGCGGCCAGCATCGTCGGCGTGCAGTGGTTGCCCGGGCGGTTGCCCAGCTCACGCGCCAGCGTGACGCCCTCGACAATCGCCGCGCCGCGCGCCAGGCCCTCAGCAGCCGCCTTGGCCGCGGTCTTGTCGGCGACCAGCAGCGTGAGCTTGGCCAGTTGGGGCGCTGGGGGCGCGCTGGGCTTGGTGCTGCGATAAACATAGACCGCTTCACCCGCCGCTGAAGCCAGGGCCTCGGCCTGCGCTGCGATCTGGGCGGCGGTCGGGGCGGCGATCTCAGCGTCGACACCCGCAATCTGCACCGCCAGGTGCTTGATGCCCAAGCCCTTGAGGCTGCCCAGTGCCGCTGCGGCCGCCGTCTTGATGGCCTTGGCGCTGCCGTCGCGGCAGGCCGCCACCAGCACGCGCGGCGATTTCACCCCCGCCACCTGGCGCAGATAGGCCAGCTTGCCCGGCTTGAGCGAGAAGTCGCCCTGCTCGATCACCTCGTTGATGGCCGCGCTCAAGGGCTCGTCCAGGCCGGCGGGCACGGTTTCGCCCACCAGCAGCAACAGCAGCGCATCGGCGCTCAGGCGACTGCTCGCCCCGGGGGTGATGGCTTGGGTACGGAAGTCCATAATCGGCTCGCTTTCAACAGAGCCAAGAATGTTATTCGATACAACGGTTCGCCGAGAATTGGCCCGCAGTTTCGGCGCGACCCTGGTGGTCATCCTGACCATCGTGATCACGATGATGCTGATTCGCACGCTGGGCCTGGCCGCTGGCGGCACGGTGGCGCCCGAGGACGTGGTCTTGCTGCTCGGCTACCTTGCGCTGGGTCACTTGCCCACCATGCTGGGCTTGAGCCTGTTCATCGCAGTAGTCGTCACGCTGGGTCGCATGTACCGCGAGAGCGAGATGACGATCTGGTTCGCCAGCGGGCTGGGCTTGAACCGCTTTGTGCGGCCGGTGCTGGCCATGGCCTGGCCGGTGCTGGTGGTCGTCGGCGCCTTGCTGCTCTTCGTCTGGCCCTGGGGCAACCGCAGCAGCGCCGAGCTGCGCAGCCGCTACGAGCAGCGCTCTGATCTGTCGCGGGTGGCGCCCGGTGTGTTCCAGAGTTCGCGCGACGGCAGTCGGGTGTTTTTTGTCGACCGTGCCAGCCAGGCCGGCGTCGAAGGCCACCACGTGTTCGTGCTGACCCGCCTGCCGCCGGTCGAATCGGTGGTCTCCGCGCGCAGCGGCCAGTTGCTGACCGAAGGCCCTGACCGCGTGCTGCAGCTCGATCTCGGCCAGCGCAACGAGGCCGACAGCCGCAGCGGCATCCGCATCTTGAGCAGCTTCAAACAGTACCGGGTGGTGGTCGGCGAAACCGCCGTGCGCAGCGCCGAGGCCGCAGCGCCCAAGACGCTGAGCACGCTGGCGCTGTTGCGCCAACCCGCGCTGCGCCACCAGGCCGAGCTGGCCTGGCGCTTCGGCCTGCTGCTGGCCTGCGCCAACTTGCTGCTGCTGGGCGTGGGCCTGGCGGCCACGCAACCGCGCCGCGCCAGCAACTGGAACCTGCTGCTGGCGCTGCTGGCCTTTGTGGTCTATTTCAACCTGATCAACCTGTCGCAGGCCTGGATCGCCAGTGGCCGCTTCGCCATGGGCCCGGCGATGCTGGGCCTGCACGGCAGCGCGCTGGGGCTCGCGCTGCTGCTGATCTGGTGGCGCGACCATGCGGCGGTGTGGCGGCCGTTCGCCGCAAAGACCGCCCGACCGGCGGTGGCGGCATGAAAACCGTCCGCCGGCTGCTCTACCGCGACGTCGTCTGGTCGGTGGTGTTCGTCGCCGTGGCGTTTTTGAGCCTGTTTTTCTTCATCGACTTCGTTGACGATCTGGAAAACGTCGGTCGCGGCGAATACACCCTGGGCCAGGCGGTCGCCCGCTGCGTGCTGGAGCTGCCGGGGCACTTCTATGAGCTATTTCCGATCGCAGTGCTGATCGGCACCATCTACGCGATGGCCCGGCTGGCGCAGTCGTCCGAGTTCACCATCCTGCGCACCGCCGGCCTGGGGCCTGGGCGGGCGCTGCGGCTGCTGGCGCTGCCCGGGCTGGCCTTTGCGCTGATCACCTTCGTGGTCGGCGATTACGTGGCACCGCTCTCCGAGCGCCAGGCCGTGGCGCTGAAAGCCGGGGTGCGCGGCGGCGTGTCACTGGGCAGTGGCGGAGCCTGGCTGAAGGAGCGGCGCGCCGGCGCGGACGGCGAGCGCAGCATCTCGATCAATGTGACCGCAGCCGGTGGCAGCGGTGAATTACTGGGTGTGCGCATCTTCGAGTTCGACACCGATGGCCGCTTGCGCACACGCCTGGAAGCCGCTTCGGGCCAGGTGCTCGCCAACGGCCACTGGCAGCTGCGCGAGCTGCAGCGCACCGACTGGCCGACACCCGAGGCCGCCTTGTTGGGCCGCCCGCTGCAACAGCAGGTGCTGGCCGAACTGGCCTGGCCCAGCACGCTGGACGCCACCGTGGTGGCCGCCGCGCTGCTGCCGGTGGGCGTGATGTCCACCGTCGACCTGTGGCGCTACACCAGCCACCTCAGCGACCAGGACCAGGCCGTGCAGCGCTACGAGATTGCGTTCTGGAAGAAGGCGCTGTACCCGCTGGCCTGCGTCGTGATGGTGGCGCTGGCGTTGCCCTTCGCCTACCTGCATGCCCGCGCCGGCGGTGTCAGCTACAAGGTGTTCGGCGGCATCATGCTGGGCATCAGTTTCGTGCTGCTGAACAACGCCAGTGGCCACCTTGGCATGCTGCGCCAGTGGACGCCCTGGCTGGTCGCCGCCGCGCCCAGCGGGCTGTACCTGCTGATTTCCATGGGCGCTTTTGCCTGGCTGGTTCGATACCGATAAGTGACAAGATGAGCGACAAACCCCTCCAAGACTCGCAAGACTCGCAAGCTCGGCATGACCCGCCCCGTGGCCTGCTGCTGTTCGCCCACGGCGCGCGCGACCCGCAGTGGGCGCTGCCCTTCGAGGCCGTGGCCCAGCGCTGCCGCACCGCGCGCGGCGCCGACCGCGTGGCGCTGGCCTTCCTCGAATTCATGACGCCCGACCTGGTCACGGCCGGCACTGCCCTGGTGGCCGCCGGCTGCAGCGTGGTCGACGTGGTGCCCTTGTTTCTGGGCGCTGGCGGCCATGTGCGCAAAGACATACCGGTGCTGATGGCCCGGCTGCAAGCCGAGCATCCCAGCGTGGCATTCACGCTGCGCCCGGCCGTCGGCGAGGCGCCGGCCTTGGTCGACGCGATGGCGGCCGTGGCCTTGGCGGCCAGCAACACCGAGGTGACCGTGCGATGACGGGCGGCCAGGCCCCGTGCGTTCACTGCCGCCCCGCGGGTGCGCGCCACCGGCTTGGGGCGGCCCGGCGCCCACGGTCATGAACCTGCACCAGTTCCGCTTCGTCCAGGAGGCGGTGCGGCGCAACCTCAACCTCACCGAGACCGCCAAGGCCCTGCACACCTCGCAGCCGGGCATCAGCAAGGCCATCCTCGAGCTGGAAGAAGAACTGGGCGTGGACATCTTTGCCCGCCATGGCAAGCGCATCCGCCGCGTCACCGAGCCCGGCCAGCTGGTGCTGCAGTCGGTCGAGATCATCATGCGCGAGGTCGCCAACTTGAAGCGCATCGGCGACGAGTTCTCCAAGCAGGACGCCGGCACGCTGTCGATCGCCACCACCCACTCGCAAGCGCGCTACGTGTTGCCCGAGCCGGTGGCCGCGCTGCGCAAGCGATTTCCCAAGGTGCAGGTGGTGCTGCACCAGGGCACGCCCAGCGATGTCGCGCGCATGCTGCTCGACGACGTCGCCGAGATTGGCCTGGCCACCGAAGCCATTGCCGACAGCGACGGTCTGGTCACCCTGCCCTGCTACGAATGGCAGCATGTGCTGGTGGTGCCGGCCAGGCACCCACTGGCCGATGTCGAGCGGCCCACGCTGGCGCAGGTGGCCGCCGAGCCGCTGATCACCTACCACCCCACCTTCAGCGGCCGCAGCCGGATCGACGCGGCCTTTGCCAAGGCGCGGCTGAAGCCCAACATCGCGCTCGAAGCCATCGACGCCGACGTCATCAAGACCTATGTCCGGCTGGGCATGGGCGTGGGCCTGGTGGCCGAGATGGCGGTGCGCGACGACCCGCCCGGTGGCGACCTGGCCTGGCGGCCGGTGGGCCACCTGTTCGGCCCCAACACCTCGCGCGTGGCGTTCAAGCGGGGTGCCTACCTGCGCCACTTCGTCTACGCCTTTGCCGAGCTGCTGAGCGAGCGGCTGACCCGCGCCCTGATCGAGCGCGCGATGGCCGCACGTCCCGGTGGTGAACCCTTGTCCTACGAACTCTGACCGGCCCGATCACCCCGCCCACACCTCCCCTACCCCGCCATGACCCACCCCTACCGCACGCCCCAGCCGCCCAGCCGCCTGCCCAAGGTCGGCACCACCATCTTCACCGTGATGTCGGCGCTGGCCACCGAGCGAGCTGCCGTCAACCTGGGCCAGGGCTTTCCCGATTTCGACGGCGATCCGGCCCTGCTCGATGCGGTGTGCCAGGCGATGCGCGACGGCCTGAACCAGTACCCACCGATGGCCGGCGTGTTGCCGCTGCGCGAGGCTGTGGCGGCCAAGATCGAAGCGCTGTATGGCCGGCGTTACGACCCGGCGAGCGAAATCACCATCACCGCCGGCGCCACCCAGGCCATCCTGAGCGCGATCCTGGCCATCGTCGGGCCGGGCGACGAGGTCATCGTGCTCGAACCCCACTACGACAGTTACGTGCCAAACATCGAGCTGGCCGGCGGCACGGTGGTGCGCGTGGCGCTGCAGCCCGAGACCTTTCGGCCTGATTTCCCGGCCATCGCCGCGGCCTTCAGCCCGCGCACGCGGGCCATCATCATCAATTCACCGCACAACCCCAGCGCGACGATCTGGCGCGCCGCCGACCTGGACCGGCTGGCCGAGATCCTGCGGCCGACCGATGCGCTGCTGATCGCCGACGAGGTCTACGAGCACATGGTCTACGACGGCGAGCGCCACGCCAGCGCGTCGGCCCACGCCGAACTGGCGGCACGTGCCTTCGTCATCAGCAGCTTCGGCAAGACCTTCCATGTCACCGGCTGGAAGATCGGCACGGTGGCCGCGCCGGCGCCGTTGACGGCCGAGTTCCGCAAGGTGCACCAGTTCAACGTGTTCACCGTCAACACGCCGATGCAGCACGGCCTGGCGCGCTACATGGCCAACCCGGCGCCGTATCTTGAACTGCCGGCCTTCTACCAACGCAAGCGCGACCTGTTCCGCGCCGGGCTGGCAGGCACCAAGTTTCGCCTGCTGCCCAGCGAAGGCAGTTTTTTCCAGGTGGTCGACTACAGCGCCGTCAGCGCGCTACCCGAGGCCGACTTTTGCCGCTGGCTGACCACCGAGATCGGCGTCGCCGCCATTCCGTTGTCGGCCTTCTACGACGACGGCCGCAACCAGGGCCTGGCGCGCTTTTGTTATGCCAAGAAAGACGCGACGCTGAATGCCGCATTGGGCCGGCTGGCGCGGCTTTGACCGGGCCAGTTGGACGGCACCGCCTGGGCTGGCTGCCATGCCGAAAGACCAGAGGCGCGAGAGCCGCGGCGCAAGCTCAGCAGTGCCAGCTCAGCGGCGCGACACGGTCGGCAACGCGTCGCCTTCGTCCAATGACCCAAGGTCCGACAGCCGGCTGTCGCGGCGCTGATCGATGTCAGTGAACGCCGCCGGGCGCGTAAATTCACGTGGCGCAGGTGCAAAGTCGCTCAAGTCGAGGTCGACCATGGGCAGGCTGTCGCTGCGCTCGATCACCGGGCTGGCACAAGCGGCCATGGCGTCATCGGCCGCGGTGTGTGCTTGAGTGCTGCGGGTGAACACCCACTCGGCCAGCATCGCTTGGGCGCTGGCGCGCTCGGACACCTGCGAATGCGGCACCGTGATGTCGAGCGGGCCGTCACCCAGCGGCAGCAGCAGGTCAACCCCGCCGTGGGCCTGGCCATCGGCTGTGCTGTGCAGCGCAGCCAACACCGGGTCGGGCCGGGGCGCCAACGCCGGCTTCGGCGCCGTGGCGGTGGCCGTGGCCGTGGCCGAGTGCAGCGCACCGGCCGGCAGGTCGCGTACCAGCGCGTGCAGCATCAGGATCTCGCTGTAAGCCGGCAGGTCGAACGGCTCCAGGTCGGCACGGCGCAACAACAAGGATTCCAACTCGGCCACGGCACGCAGCGGTTGCGACCAGGCGCGTTGCAAGCGCAGCACCACCTCGGGATAGTCCTCCAGGCTGCGCCCGGCCATCAGGTCGCCATCGACCGCCGGGGCAAACGCGTTGAAGCGCTGGTTGAAACGTTCTCGTGTGCGTTCGTAAGCCTCGTCATCGCCGTTTTGGCGGTAGATCTCCAGCAACTTGAAGTAGGGCAGCGCGTTGGTGCCGCCGGTCGACCGGACATGGCTCAGCAGCAGCTCGACGGCAGCCTGCTCCTGACCCAGCACGAGGAAAAAATCCACCTGCTGGTCGAGATCGAGCAACTCTTCCACCGACACCGGCCGCGGCGGCACGCCGGTGCCGAGTGAAAATTCGGTCGACGGGCGCGATGGCGTCGCCGATGGTGGCGCCGCAGCCGCCGCCATTTTCGGCTGGGCGATGGTCATGTCGGGCGCTGTCGCCGCGGCCGCCGCCGCTGCAGCGTGGCGCATCGACCGCAAGGGCCTGTCGGACGCCCACAAGGGCGCGCCACCGGCTTCAGCCCGGTCAGCTGCCGCCAGGGCTTGCAG
>JAYVDE010000016.1:0-2958 GCA_043749575.1 Burkholderiaceae bacterium
TCGGCCTGGCTGGTGACACGGCATGAATTTACCGGCCGCGCGGTCTTTGAATGGGCGCTGATCCTGCCGCTGGCGGTGCCGGCCTATGTCATGGCCTACAGCTACACCGACCTGCTGCAGTACGTCGGTCCGGTGCAGACGGCCTTGCGTGAGGCCTTTGGCTGGCGGCGCGCCGACTATTGGTTCCCCGACGTGCGGTCGACCGGCGGTGCGGTGATCATGTTCTCGCTGGTGCTCTACCCCTATGTTTACCTGATGGCACGCACGGCCTTCGTCGAGCGTGGCGGCGCGATGATCGAGGTCGCCCGCTCGCTTGGGCTGACACCTTGGCAAGGCTTTCTGCGCATCTCGCTGCCGATGGCGCGGCCGGCCATCGCCGGTGGTGTGACGCTGGCGCTGATGGAGACGCTGGCCGACTTCGGCACCGTCAGCTACTTCGCGGTGCAAACGTTCACCACGGGCATTTACCGGGCCTGGTTTTCGCTGGGCGACCGGGCCGCCGCGGCGCAATTGGCGCTGGTGCTGCTGGGCTTCGTCGCGCTGGTGCTGCTGCTCGAACGCGCCAGCCGGGGCGGGCGCCGCTTTGCCGATGCCAGCCTGCGCCGCGGCGCCACCGCCCGCAGCCGGCTGCACGGTGCACGCGCGGCACTGGCGGTGGCCGCTTGTGCGCTGCCGCTGGCCGGTGGTTTCGGCCTGCCCGCGCTGCTGCTAGGGCGCATGGCGCTGACCGAGGGCGACGCCCAATTCGGCGAGAAGTTTCTGCGGCTGGCCGGCAACAGCATGCTGCTGGCCGGGCTGACCGAGCTGCTGGCGGTGGCCTTGGCGCTGCTGATCGCTTATGCCGCGCGGGTGCACCGTGGCGCGACCATGCGCTGGGCCCATCGTGTGGCCGGCCTGGGCTACGCGCTGCCGGGCTCGGTGATCGCGGTGGGCGTGCTGATCCCCGTCACCCGGCTCGACCACCTGCTGGCCCAGGGGCTGCGTGAAGCCTTCGGGCTGGAGCCGGGGCTGCTGTTGACCGGCAGCATCGCGGCCCTGGTGTACGCGTGCCTGGTGCGTTACCTCACGGCGGCGATGCAGGCGGTCGACGCCGGCCTGGCCAAGATCACGCCCAGCATGGACCAGGCCGCCCGCAGCCTGGGCCACAGCCCGGCGCAGACGATGTGGCGGGTGCACCTGCCGCTGCTGCGGGGCAGTGCGCTCACCGCGGCCTTGCTGGTCTTCATCGACGTGATGAAGGAGTTGCCCGCCACGCTGGTGATGCGGCCGTTCAACTTCGACACCCTGGCCACCCAGGCCTACACGCTGGCCGCCGACGAGCGGCTGGCCGAGGCCTCGACCGCCGCACTGGCCATCGTGGTGGTGGGCTTGCTGCCGATGGTGGTGATTTGCCGGCAGATCGCGCGCGGCGGGTCGCTCAGCGCCAGTTGAGCGTTGCCGCCGGCTTGCTGGCGCCGGCCAGTCGTTCAGCCGATCAATCGATCAACCGACCGATCAACCGCTCAGCCCAGCTGGGCGCCGAAGAACACCAAGCTGCGGTCCCAGGCTTGCTGCGCCCAGGCCGCGTCGTACTGGGTGATCGGCAAGCGGCCCGGGCCTTGCGCTGTTTCGTTGGCGAAGCCGTGTTGGGCCAGGTAGCGGTGGCCGGTGTAGTGCACGCCGGCCTCGTGCAGCTTGGCTTCCAGCGCGGCTACGCCATCGATCGCAAAGGCGGCGTCCTGCGTCGCCCAGTGGGCGATCAGCGGCGCCTTGATCTTGCTGGCGTCCACGTAGTCCAGCGGCGGGTAGCCGTACCAGACCACGCCGGCGTCGACCTCGGGCGCCATGGTCATGGCCAACACGGTCAATGCACCGCCCATGCAAAAGCCGGTGACGCCCACTTTGGCGCCGCCGGCCTTGAGGAAGCTGACCGCGCCGCGCACGTCTTGCGATGCGGCATCGGCGAAGTTCAGCGCGCTCATCAGGTGGTGGGCTTCTTCGGCCTCGACGGTGGATTTGCCGCGGTACAGGTCAGGCACCAGCGCGGTGAAACCGGCCAGCGCGAAGCGGTCGGCCACGCCACGGATCTGGTCGTTCAGGCCCCACCATTCCTGGATCACCACCACCGACGCTATCGGGTTGGCCGCCTCGGCCAGGTAGCCCGAGACGGACTGGCCGTCGGGACGCTTAAATTCGATTGTCTTGGCCATGAAATCTCCCGGTTGAACTGCGCCGACAGTATGGAACAGCGCCGCTCGCCGCGAACAGCCGAGGACATCGCCCCGGCCACCAGCGACACCGGCTGCGGGGGATTGACAGCACCAGACCGCGCCAGATCGCACCAGACCCCGTCGTAGCGACGCCGTCCCAGCGACTCGGTTCGGCGCAGCCGGACCACCGCCATACGCAGGGTGTCGTATGGCCTGAAGCGCTGCTGCCGCCCAGACTAGGGCTGTCCATCAACAGGGTGCGTCAGCCCGCAGGAGTCCATCGCCATGAAATCTTCCCGTCGCCACTTCAACGCCTCGCTGGGGGGTTCACTGACCGCCGTGGCCATCGGCCTGAGCCTCTACGCCGTGCCGGCCTTCGCGCAGGAGACCATCAAGATCGGCGTGCTGCACTCGCTGTCGGGCACCATGGCGATCTCGGAGACGGTGTTGAAGGACACCGTGCTGATGGCCATCGAGGAGATCAACGCCAAGGGCGGCGTGCTCGGCAAGAAGCTGGAGCCGGTGGTCGTCGACCCGGCCTCGAACTGGCCGCTGTTCGCCGAGAAGGCCCGCCAGCTGATCAGCAAGGACAAGGTCGCGGTCACCTTCGGCTGCTGGACCTCGGTCAGCCGCAAGTCAGTGCTGCCGGTCTATGAAGAGTTGAACAGCCTGCTGTTCTACCCGGTGCAGTACGAGGGCGAAGAGCTGAGCAAAAACGTGTTCTACACCGGTGCCGCGCCGAACCAGCAGGCCATCCCTGCGGTGGAAT
>JAYVDE010000017.1:0-8137 GCA_043749575.1 Burkholderiaceae bacterium
CGGCGGCCGCGCCGACGTGTGGGAGCCGGATCAAGACGTGTCCTGGGGCCGCGAGACGAAATGGCTGGGCGGCGACCTGCGTTACGCGAAGGGTTCGCCCGGCGTCGAAGGCCACGGCGTGCTCGTCAAGGACGACGACAGCGAGACGCCGCACACGCGCGACCTCGAAAACCCGCTGGCCGCCGTGCAGATGGGCCTGATCTACGTCAACCCCGAAGGACCCGACGGCAACCCCGACCCGGTCGCTGCCGCCCGCGACATTCGCGACACCTTTGCCCGCATGGCGATGGACGACGAAGAGACCGTCGCCCTGATCGCCGGTGGCCATTCCTTCGGCAAGACCCACGGCGCCGCCGCGTCGTCGCACGTCGCCGAAGAACCCGAAGCGTCCGGCATCGAGGCTCAAGGCTTCGGCTGGAAGAACAGCTTCGGCAGCGGCAAGGGCGGTGACACGATCACCAGCGGGCTGGAAGTCACCTGGACCACCACGCCGACGAAGTGGAGCAACAACTTCTTCGAGAACCTGTTCGGCTTCGAATGGGAATTGACGAAGAGCCCGGCGGGCGCCCAACAGTGGGTGGCCAAGGGTGGCGCCGGTGCGGGCACGATCCCGCATGCGCACGACCCTGCCAAGCGTTTGGCGCCGACCATGCTGACCACCGACCTCTCGCTGCGTCTGGACCCAGCCTACGAGAAGATCTCGCGGCGCTTCCTCGCAAACCCCGATCAGTTCGCCGACGCGTTCGCGCGGGCCTGGTTCAAGCTCACGCACCGCGACATGGGGCCACGCGCCCGCTATCTGGGGCCCGAGGTGCCGGCCGAAGAACTGATCTGGCAGGACCCGATCCCGGCGGTCGACCACGCACTGGTCGATGCGCAGGATGTCGCGTCGCTGACCAAGAAGGTGCTGGCATCGGGCCTGACCGTGGCGCAGCTCGTGTCGACGGCGTGGGCATCGGCATCCACTTTCCGCGGCTCTGACATGCGGGGTGGCGCGAACGGGGCGCGCATCCGTCTGGCGCCGCAGAAGGACTGGGCGGTCAATCAGCCCGAGCAACTGGCGAAGGTGCTCCAGGTGCTTGAAGGCCTGCGCAGCGAGTTCAACGCGGGGCAGGCGGGCGGCAAGAAGATCTCGCTGGCCGACTTGATCGTGCTCGCCGGTGGCGCAGCCGTCGAGAAAGCGGCACGCGACGCCGGCCAGGAAGTCAAAGTTCCGTTCGCGCCGGGCCGGGGGGATGCATCGCTGGCACAGACCGACGTGCCGTCCTTCGCCCAGATTGAACCGATCGCCGACGGCTTTCGTAACTATCAGCAGGCCCGCTACGCGGTGCCGGCAGAAGCGCTATTGCTCGACAAAGCGCAACTGCTGACGCTCACGGTGCCGGAGATGACCGTGCTGGTGGGTGGCCTGCGCGTGCTGGGTGCCAATGTGGGCCAATCTGCGCACGGCGTGTTCACCCGCAAGCCCGGCGTCCTGAGCAACGACTTCTTCGTCAACCTGCTTGACATGGGCAACGAGTGGAAGGCCGTTTCGAATGCCGTTGACCAGTTCGAAGGGCGTGCCCGGGGCACTGGGGAACTCAAGTGGACGGCCACCCGCGTCGATTTGATCTTTGGTTCCAACGCGCAACTGCGGGCCATTGCCGAGGTCTATGGGAGCGGCGACGCGCAAGCGAAGTTTGTAGGGGATTTCGTCGCCGCGTGGACCAAAGTGATGAACCTGGACCGTTTCGACATCGCCTGAGATTGGCGCGCCTCGCCTGATGCGCCATCTGGATCTGGCATCGTGGATCTGGCATCGCCAACCGGCCTGAGCGCCAGCAAATGCCGGCTTCCACGCTTGCCCTCGTCCATGCGCAACCGGTTGAAGCCAATGCGAGGGTGGTCCAAGATGAAATGTGGCTGACCGGGCAGGGTGGATCGGATCGCCGACTGGCAGTCGGCGATCACTTTCACTTTCACTTGCAAGCCGTCATGCCCCATGCGGCGCGATACGGGCCGCATGGGGCAATCTATTGGGTGGCGCCTCGGGCCGGTTGACGGCGCTTGGCCAACCTCCGACTTGTTCAGAGAGAACAGATCCCGCGCATGCTCAAAATTCACCACCTCGGCCATTCCCAATCCAAACGCATCGTGTGGCTGTGTGAAGAACTGGGGCTTGCCTACGAGCTTCAGCGTTACACGCGCGACGCCGTCACCATGCTTTCCCCGCCCGAGCTCAAGGCGCTCCATCCGCTGGGCGCGGCGCCCCTGATCGAGGACGGTGGTCTGCTGCTGGCCGAGTCGGCCGCGATCGTCGAATACATCATCGTCAAGCATGGCGGCGGCCAGCTCAAGCTCGGCCCCGAGCACCCGGACTACGCGGCCTTCCTCTACTGGTTCCATTTTGCCAACGGCAACCTGCAATCGACGATGGGACGCCTCATGATGGTGAGCCGCACGAAGCTGGCCGCAGACCACCCGGTGCAGGTGTCGGTGCAGGGCCGGCTCGACCGGTTGATGGCGCTGGTGGAGACACGCCTCGGCGAGGCTGCCTACCTTGCGGGCCGCGAGTTCACGGCGGCCGACATCATGAGCGTGTTCTCGCTCACCACGATGCGCCTCTTCCAGCCGGTCGATCTCGCGCCCTATCCGAAGATCCTCGCCTACCTGCAACGCATCGGCGAGCGGCCCGCCTATCGCCGCGCGATGGCCAAGAGCGATCCGGACTTGAAGCCGATGCTCAGTTGAGACCGGGCGTCCGCGCCCGACATCGGCATCGCTGAATGGGGCAGCGGCCGCGTCTCCTGGCGGCGCTTTGCCAATCTCATGGAGGCCGTCAAAGCAGACTGTCGCGCACGCCTGCCTGTGGCCGGGACCGTGGGTCAAGCCTTGCACGGCGAGCCTCTACACTGAACTTTGCGCACCACCGGCGTTGAGGCTGCAAATATGTTCGTGATTCAAATCCTTGTCCGGATCGTGCTCTTGCTGGGGATGCTCGCTGCGGCGCAGTGTCGCGCTGACGTTTCGCGGGCGCCGGCCGATTCGGTCGAACGGGCCGAACGGGTCGAATGGGTCGATGACTTGCGGCCGATCACCGCCGCCGATTGGACGCGCGAGCGAGCCGCCCACCTGCTCAGACGCGCCGGCTTTGGTGCGACGCCGAATGACATCCAACAAAGCCTGGCGCTCGGGCCGCAGGCGGCGGTGACAGCGCTGGTCCGGCCGCAGGCCGGCGACGACCCGGCGGTCGGCCCCTTCCAGCCGTCCGGCATTCCTGAGGCGGGCATCGATCCGTTCCCGGAAAGCCGACCGCTCGCGACCGACACCGCGAAGGCGCGTGGCGCGGCGCTCGGCGTCGAAGCCAAGCCGGCCGGCAATCGGCGGCTGCAACCCGTCGTCGACAAGTTCTTCTTCTGGCTGCGCGCCAGCGCGCTCGAATGCAACCGCATCAATTACTGGTGGGCCAACCGTATGCTGCTGACGCGCCGGCCGCTGGCCGAAAAGATGGCGCTGTTCTGGCACGGCCACTTTGCGACCCATGAGGACAAGGTGCGCGACCACCGGAAAATGCTCATGCAGATCGAGCTGTTCCAGCGCCGCGGCCTGGGCAACTTCCGTGAGCTGATGATTGCCGTGGCGCAGGATCCGGCGATGCTCGCCTTTCTCGACGCCGGCGTGAACGTCAAGAATGCGCCCAACGAGAATTTCGCGCGCGAGATCCTCGAGATGTTCACGATGGGCGTGGGCCACTACAGCGAGCGCGACATCCGCGAGTCTGCGCGGGCCTTCACCGGCTGGAACGCCCGGGGCACGCGCTTCGTCGTCGACGCCGACCGGCACGATGACGGCCTGAAGACCGTCTTCGGCCGGGAGGGCCGCTTCGATGGCGTGCAGCTGATCGACCTGATCCTCGCGCAGGCTGCGACGGCCGACTACCTCGCCGGCCGCATCTACCGCTTCCTCGTGCGCGAGGAAATCTCGCCACAGACGCAGCGGCGCCTGGGTGCCGTGCTGCGAGACAACAATTACGAATTGGCGCCGTTGCTTGAGACGATCTTTCTTTCGCGCGACTTCTACAGCGCCGCCTCGGTGGGGACGCGAATCAAGAGCCCGGTCGAGCTGCTGGTGTCGACCTATCACTTGCTCGGGCTGCGTGAAGTGCCGGGGCTGCCGGATTTCAACGAGCTAACGCGCGCGCTCGGGCAGCACCTGCTGCACCCGCCCACCGTGGCCGGCTGGGCTTACGGCACGGCGTGGATCACCCCGGGCTTGCTGATCGAGCGCGGCAACTTCGTGCGTGACCTGATGTTCCCTGATTTCATGGCCATCTCGAATGATCGCTATCCGCTGATCACGGTCGGCGCCGAGGTGCGGGCGGTGCACGAGCGCATCTCGCGCGGGCTGGACGTGACGGCGGCAACGATGCCCGAGGCGAGTGCGGCAATGGGTGCGGCGATGGGCACGGCAGTGGGTACGGCGATGGGCGACAGCGGCGCGATGTCCGAATCGACGCGCAAGCTCGACCGCGAGGAAGACTTCAACACCCGCTACGGCAGCTATCGCGGCTGGCAGAAGGCGGTCGAGGTGATCAAGCCGATTCCGCGCACGATGGCCCGCGTCGAGCTCAGCGCGATCGTGCTGGCCAGCGGCGTGCAGAGCACCGGCGAGGTGGTGGACCTGTTCGCGCAGCGCTTTTTCAGTGTGCCGATGGCCAGCGTCGACCGCGCTGCGTGGGCCGCCTTCCTGAGCGAGCAACTCGGCACCGAGCGCATCGAACGCGCCCGCACCTACATGGAAGACGGTCTGCGCATGCTGCTGCACCTGATGCTTAGCAGCCCCGATTACCAACTTGATTGAGGCACCCCATGGCACGCCATCACAACCACGGCCCGACCCACGCGATGCGCCGTGCGCTGCTCGCTGCCGGCCTGGCGCTGCCGTTCAGCGCGATTCGCGCGGCCGGGCCTTCGGGCGGCCAGACCCGTGAGCGCATCCTCGTCGTGCTCGAGATGTCCGGCGGCAACGACGGGCTGAACACCGTCGTGCCCCATGCCGACGACATCTATTACCGGCTGCGGCCGCGCATCGGCATCCGGCCGGAACATGTGCGGCGGATTGATGAGCGCTTCGGCTTCAACCCCGGCATGGCCGGCTTTGAGCGCCTGTACAAGGATGGGCGGCTCGCCATCGTGCACGGCTGCGGCTACGAGCAGCCGAGCTTCTCGCACTTCGCATCGATGGCCTACTGGCATACCGCAGCGCCCAACAGCGGCGAGGAGACGGGCTGGATGGGCCGCCTCGCCGATGCCCTGCGGCCGGGCGGCGATCCGGGTTTCCTCATCAACATTGCCGCTTCGCAGTCGCTCGCGGTGCGCAGCCGCAACCACGTTCCGGTGGTCTTCGACAACCCCGAGCGCTTCGTCCGGCAGGCACCGTTCGAGGAGCGCGACTTGATCGACCGCGACACGCCGCCGGGCGACGATCGGAATCCGACGCGCCGCTACCTGCACGAGATCGCGCAGAGCGGGCGCGTTGCGTCGGCGCGCGTGCGCGAGGCCTGCGCCGTCTACCGCACGCCGGTGGACTACGGGCTGGTGACGCTGGACCTGCCGAAGGTCGCCGCGCTCATCGCTGCCAAGATGCCGACGCGGCTGTACTACGTTGCCTACCGCAACAACGCGTTCGACACCCACGTCCATCAGGTCGATCAGCACCAACGGCTGCTGACCTACGTGTCGGACGCCGTCGCCGGCTTCCTGCGCGACATGGAGCGCATCGGCCGGGCCGATGACGTGGTGCTCATGGCCTTCTCCGAGTTCGGCCGTCGCGTGCCGGAGAACGCCAATCTCGGCACCGACCATGGCACGGCCGGCCCAATGTTCCTCGCCGGCAAGCCGGTGCGCGGTGGACAGTACGGCGAGCCGCCCAACCTCGCCAGCCGAACGGCCGACGACAACCTGCTGCACACCTGCGACTTCCGCCGCGTCTACGCCACGGTCGCCAACGGGTGGCTCGGCCTTCAGGACTCCGCAGCGGTGCTGCGCGGCCACTTCGAGCCTTTCCCGATCTTTTCCTGAGCGACTGCCTGGCTGTGGCGGCCGGATTGTGCCGCCCTTCGTTTTCTTGGCATCACTGATGCGTTGGGCCTCGACTGCCTGAAGTCCGGATCAATGCGGGTTGGCGCCATTTGCGCAGCGCCACTGAAAGGGACGGGCGGCTTCAAATCTGAAGTGCAACAGCCGACAGCGTCAGGTGTTCACATGACCCAGACATCGAAGTACCAACAGCTTCAACCCGAGGACCGCATGGCGCTGAGCAGCAGCCCCGCTCGACCATCACCCGGGCGCTGGCGCGTGATCTCAGCCGCTCAGCCGCTCAGCCGCTCAGCCGCTCAGCCGCTCAGCCGGCAGCGTGCTGCTGGCAGCGGTGTACTTCGACCGTCACATGCCGCAACTGGTGCAGCGGCTGCAGCCTGGCGCGGTAGGCGGCCGCCGCCAGCGGCTGGTCGGCCACCACGCTGAGCACCGCGCTCCAGGCCTGCGGGCCGACCTGCCAGACATGCAGGTCGGCCAGCTTGGCGTCGCCGTCGCTCTCGATCGCCGCCTGCACTGCCTGGCGCAGCGGCGCGTCGGCGGTGGCGTCCACCAGCGCCAGCGAGGTGCTGCGCAGCAGGCCCCAGCTCCACTGGCCGATCACCGCCGCGCCGACCAGCGCCACCACCGGGTCGAGCCAGCGCCAACCCAACCACAGCCCGGCCGCCAGCGCGGCGATTGCCAGCACCGAGGTGAAGGCGTCGGCCAGCACGTGGATGTAGGCGGCGCGGTAGTTGTGGTCGGCCTGGTGCGCCGGGCGGGCGGCCTGGGTGTGATCGCCGGCGGCAGCGGGGGCATGGGCGTGATCTTGCCCGAGCCCGTGCCCGAGCCCATGCCCATGCCCATGCTGGCCCGGCCCGGCGCGTGCCAGCAGGGCCACGCTGGCCCGGTTCACCAGCAGGCCCAGCACCGCCCCCACCATCGCCGCGCCATAGGCCACGGCCTGCGGATCGATCAGCTTGCGCACCGCCTCCACCGCCAAGCCGATGGCCACCGCCGCCAACAGCAGCGCGCTGGTGTAGGCGGTCAGCACCTCGATCTTCCAGCCGCCGAAGGCAAAATCTTCATGTGTGCGGGCGCGTTGCGACCAGCGCATGGCCAGCACCGCGCCGCCCAGCGCGGCGGCATGGGTGCCCATGTGCCAGCCGTCGGCGGTCAGCGCCAGCGAGCCGGTCCACCAACCGGCGGCCAGCTCGGCCACCATCGTGATCAAGGTGACCACGGTCACGGCCAGCAGGGCCCGGCCGCGCGAGGCCTCGCCGGCATCGCCAAAGGCATGGTTGTGGCGGAAGGGGCCCAGATCGTGTTGGTGGCTGCTCATCACACCATGCTACGCCCTGCTTGTTTCTACAATGCCCGGATTTGCTGCAACGCACCAAGGGATCTCACATGTCCAACGCGTCAACGCCCACGCCGCCCACGCCGCCCACGCCGCCCACGCCGCCCACGTCGGCCGACGTCGACCTCTCCCACATCGCGCCGCGTGACAAGGCCGAGATCCTGGCCCAGGCGCTGCCCTACATCCGCAAGTTCCACGGCAAGACGCTGGTGATCAAGTACGGCGGCAATGCGATGACCGACCCGGCCCTGCAGCAGGACTTTGCCGAGGACGTGGTGCTGCTCAAGCTGGTGGGCATGAACCCGGTGGTGGTGCACGGCGGCGGCCCGCAGATCGACGATGCGCTGGCCAAGATCGGCAAGAAGGGCACCTTCATCCAGGGCATGCGCGTCACCGACGAGGAGACCATGGAAGTCGTCGAATGGGTGCTGGGCGGCGAGGTGCAGCAAGACATCGTCGGCCTGATCAACGTGGCCGGCGGCAAGGCGGTGGGCCTGACCGGGCGCGACGGCGGCATGATCCGCGCCCGCAAGCTCAAGATGCTGGACAAGGACGACCCGACCAAGGAGCACGATGTGGGCCAGGTCGGCGAGATCGAATCGATCGACCCCAGCGTGGTCAAAGCGCTGCAGGACGATGCCTTCATCCCGGTGATCAGCCCGATCGGCTATGGCGCCAACAACGAGAGCTACAACATCAATGCCGACGTGGTGGCGGCCAAGCT
>JAYVDE010000018.1:0-2955 GCA_043749575.1 Burkholderiaceae bacterium
ACGAGAGCCGCCTGGCCAAGCTGAGCCTGAAGGACGACGAGCTGCCGCTGATCGACGCCGAGGTCGACGAGCTGGCCGAGGACGAGGAAGAGAGCGTGCAGGCCCGGTTGAAGAGCCGCTGGGCCGCACTGGAGAAAGTGGTCGGCGCTTCGCCCCGCGTGGCCAGCGTGGCGGCCGACCTGGTGCAGCATTTCGAGGAACGCGACAAAGCACGGGTTTTCGGCCACATCGGGGGCAAGGCGATGGTGGTGGCGATGAGCCGCGACATCTGCGTGCACCTGTACGACGAGATCATCCAACTGCGCCCCGGCTGGCACGACGCTGACCCCGAGCGCGGCGCCATCAAGATCGTGATGACCGGATCGGCCAGCGACAAGGCGCTGCTGCGGCCGCACCTCTACAGCGCCCAGGTGAAAAAGCGGCTGGAGAAGCGATTCAAGGAACCCACCGACCCGCTGCGCATCGTGATCGTGCGCGACATGTGGCTGACCGGCTTCGACGCGCCCTGCGTACACACGCTGTACGTCGACAAGCCGATGAAGGGCCACAACCTGATGCAGGCCATCGCCCGGGTGAACCGGGTATTCAAGGACAAGCAGGGCGGCCTGGTGGTCGACTACATCGGCATAGCCAACGAGCTGAAGGCCGCGATGAAGGAATACACGGCCAGCAAAGGCCGCGGCAAGCCGACGGTGGACGCCCACGAGGCCTATGCCGTGCTGGCCGAGAAGCTGGACGTGCTGCGAGCCCTGCTGCACGGCTTCGACTACGGCGGCTTTCTGAGCGGTGGCCACAAGACCCTGGCCGGCGCCGCCAACCATGTGCTGGGCTTGAAGGCCGAGGGTGGCCGCGATGGTCGCGGTGAGGGCAAGCGGCGCTTTGCCGACACCGCACTGGCGATGAGCAAGGCCTTCACGCTGTGCTGCACGCTGGACGAGGGCAAGGCGGTGCGCGAAGAGGTGACCTTCATGCAGGCGGTGAAGGTGATCCTGACCAAGAAAGACATCACCGCCCAGAAGCGCAGCGACGAGCAGCGCGATCTGGCGATCCGCCAGATCATTGATTCGGCGGTGGTGTCCGAGCGCGTGGTCGACATCTTCGACGCAGTGGGCCTGGACAAGCCCAACATCGGCCTGCTGGACGATGACTTTCTGGCCCAGGTGAAGAACCTGCCCGAGCGCAACTTGGCGGTCGAACTGCTGGAGCGGCTGCTGGAGGGCGAGATTAGAGCCAAGTTCGCTGGCAACGTGGTGCAGGAGAAGAAGTTCTCCGAGATGCTGGGCGACGTGATCAAGCGCTACCAGAACCGGTCCATCGAGACGGCACAGGTGATGGAAGAGCTGGTCGAGATGGCCAGGAAGTTCCGCGAGGCGGCGTCACGCGGCGAGACGCTGGGGCTGAGCGACGACGAGCTACGGTTCTACGACGCGCTGGCCAGCAACGAATCGGCGGTGCGCGAGCTGACCGACGAGACGCTGAAGAAGATCGCCCATGAGCTGACCGAGAACCTGCGGCAGAACATCACCGTCGACTGGTCGCAGCGCGAGAGCGTGCGGGCCAAGTTGCGGTTGATGGTCAAGCGGATTTTGCGCAAGTACAAGTACCCACCGGACGCCGCGGACGCAGCGGTGGATTTGGTGTTGCAGCAGGCTGAGGCACTGGGGGATGAATGGACCGCCTGATGATTGACGCCTGAATCTGTGTCCAGCCCAGCTGGAACAATGCCGCAGACCCTATTCCTCGGTGGCTTGGGTCTGACCCGTGTTGCGCCTATCGCAGGTGTCAGCATTGCGCCGTGTCGCCAATGTCGCAACGTGTCGCAAGGGGAAAAACGGCCCGGAGAGTGAGCAACGGCGCCAGTTGTCGCAGTTGTCGCAAATGTCGCAAATGTCGCAGGGGTCGGCTCAGGAATTCATGCAGCGTGGCCAGCGAACGACGCCGGTTGCCGGTGTCCGGCTGGCTCGGTTTTCAGTCACTCGATCAGTGTTGCCAGCCGGGCCAGAACGTCGGCCGCCAACTCAGGCCCGACCGATTCAATGAACACCGCGCGGCGGGCCTTCCAATCGACCGTCCGCACCTGATTGCACAGAACGACACCATCGGTCGCCAGCCCGCCGCCGGCCAGCGGCACGGTCCAGGCCAGGCCCCGGGCGAATGCACCACCGCGCGTCACTGGGCAGGCCAGCGCCAGCCCGAAGCGGTTGAAGGCTTCGGGCGACAGCACCAGCGCCGGCCGGGTGCCTTGTTGCTCATGGCCTGCGGCCGGGTCGAAATCCAGCCGGATAAGGTCGCCCCGCCTGGGGACATAGCTCGCTCGCTTGCTCGGCATGACGCCCCTTCACCAAGTCTCAAGGCCGACTGGTGCAGCGCTGTCCCAGCCTTCGGCCGTGGGCATGTCGCCCGGCTTCATGCCGGCCAGTAGGTCGGCCAGTGTGTGGCGCGGTTTCACGGGGGCCAGCACCAGACGACCCGCCTCCAGCGTGACGACGACGGATGCGCCGGCTTCAAGGCCCAGCGTGCGAAGCAGCTGACGGGGCAGGCTGACGGATACAGACCCCCCAACGGCCCGAAGTGTTGCGGTGTGCATGTTGTGTCCTGGGGCGTCGATAGCTGTCACGATGGCGCATTGTCACACTAAAGTATCACCTCAAGCTGTTCGGTCTTGTCGTCCAACTTGCCGGCGTGGAACTCACGCGCCACCGCCTTGAACGTGGTCGCGCTGTTGGTGGTGGCGGCCAACTTGTCGGCCTTGCGCTGCTGCACCACTGGGTCTGTTCCCCCTTCGCGGGTTTTGCGTGCCGAGTCTCGCCCATTGCGCTCCGCCTTCAATGACACCGCGGAGTAGCGGCCTAAGGCAATGCTGAACAAGTCTTCGCGAGTGTGGGCGCCCTGGTTTGGGATGGGCTGCAAGGCGCAAACCACAGCCATAGCCCAGCTATGGCGAGGATTTGCAAC
>JAYVDE010000019.1:0-2952 GCA_043749575.1 Burkholderiaceae bacterium
AGACAGGCGGCGAGACGCAATGGGCCGACCTGCGCGCAGCCTGGGACGCTTTGCCGGAAAAGACCCAGCGTCACGTTGAGGGCCTCAGCGCCTGGCACTCGGCATTCCACTCGCGTATGTGGTTGGGGGACGACACCTATACCGAAGCGCAATTGGCGCGTTTTCCGCCGGTAGAGCGGCCGCTGGTGCACGTGCATCCGGGTTCGGGGCGCAAAGTGCTTTTCCCAAGCGTGCACTGCACCCACGTGAGCGGCATGACGGTGCCCGAAGGGCGCCTGCTCGTCGCCGAACTGATCGAACACGCCACCCAGCCCGAATTCGTCTATACGCACAGTTGGCGCGCCGGCGATTACGTGATGTGGGACAACCGCGCCACATTGCACCGCGGCAGACGCTACGACCTGTCGGACCGGCGCGACCTGCGCCGCACCACGACCCTTGAGCGCTACGCCGCCCCGGCGGTCGCGGCCTAGGCCTCCAGCGTGAGAAGACCCTCTATTTTCACAAGGACAGGACCTGCGCGATGAAACGATTTATACCGGGCCTTGCCTTGCTCATGCTCGCGCTCGCCGCGACCCAGGCCGCCTCCCAGACGTATCCCAACAAACCGGTCAGGGTCATCGTGCCCTTCGCCGCAGGCGCGGCCTCCGACACCATTGCGCGCGTGATCTCCGAGCGTCTGACTGCGGCCATGGGCCAGCCCTTCCTGGTAGAAAACCGCGCCGGTGCAGGCGGCACCATCGCCAATGATTTCGTCGCCAAGGCCGCGCCCGACGGCTACACGCTGCTGATATCGACGGCGGCGTTGCCCATCAGCGCCAGTGCGTTTCACAACCTCAAGTACGACACCGCCGCGTTCACGTCGATTACGGTGTTCTCGCATTCCCCGCTCGCCTTCGCAGCCAACCCGAACTTCCCGCCGAAAACGGTGTCCGAATTTATTGCCTATGCCAAGGCCAATCCCGGCAAAGTCAATTTCGGCTCGCTCGGCGTAGCGACTTCTCACCACGTGACGGGCGAGAAACTCAAGCTTGATGCCGGTATCGACATGGTGCATGTGCCCTACAAGGGTTCCGGCCCCGCGCATGTGGACCTGATGGGCGGGCAGATCGAGGTGATGTTCGATAACCTGGTGGCCCTGTTGCCGCACTTCAAGTCCGGCAAGTTGCGCCCGCTTGCGGTGAGTACCCTGAAGCGCCACCCGCTGCTGCCCGACGTGCCTTCGCTGTCAGAGGCCGGGGTGCGCGGCTTCGAGGCCGTGGCGTGGTTTGGCATGGTTGCGCCACCCGGCACGCCGCGGGAGATTGTCGCCAGGCTCAACGCTGAAATTGTGAAGGTGCTGGCGCTTCCGGAAATCCGCCAGCGCCTGATTGACGGCGGCTCCGAGGTGATCGGCAATTCGCCGGAGGCGGCAGACCGCTTCCTTCAGACCGAGACCGCGCGCTGGGGCGCCGTCGTGAAGGCGGCGAAAATCAGCGCGGAGTAGGAGCCTGTCGGGCCCGGCAAAAGTCATGGATCCCGGATCAAGTCCGGGATGACAACCAAACGCCCTCAGCTAAGCGTATTGCCTCTTGTCCCTCAACGCTTCCCAGCTTTCGTTGACCAGAGTCAAGCATAAAACAGGCCTCCAGCCCATGTAATACGTGCGTAACCAGCTATAGATTTAGTCTCCGACAACCCCGCCATGCCCAAATCCAACCCGCCACCCGCCACCCGCCGCCAACCTGTTGCTGGACAAGCAGTTATGTTTTGCACTCTACGCGGCATCGCTGGCCATGACCAAGACCTACCGGCCGCTGCTCGCGCCGCTGGGCCTGACTTATCCCCAGTATCCTGTCATGCTGGCGCTGTGGCAGCAGCGCGAGCTCAGCGCCGGAGCGCTGGCGCAGGCCGTGGCGCTGGACGCCGGAACGCTGGTGCCCCTGACTCGAAAGCTGGTGGCGCAAGGACTGCTGGCGCGCCGCCGCAGCGATGACGACGACCGCGTGGTGCTTATTTCCGTCACACCAGCAGGGCAAGCCTTGAAGCGACGTGCGCATGCGGTGCACGACCAGGTCGGCTGCAGCACACAGCGCTCGGCGTCCGAACGCAAGGCTCTCACCAGAGCGCTGCAGGCCTTGCGCAGCGCCCTGGGCACGTCAGGCTGAGCTCTAAAAGTCCGACTCAGGTTCATAGCCCGCCTCTGAATGTTTTCCAAGCGTTTTTCTTCCTTCACTACCAGGAGTTTTTGATGACACTGATGGACTACGGTCTCCAGCCACTCGACTTCCAGAACCCCACCGCTGCGCCCGCACGGCCTGATTCCGGGTTCTCGCGCCGCAGCTTTGTGATGACTTCGCTAGCGTCCGGCTTCGCGGTCGCGTCCAACCCGGTTCTGGCGCAAGCCATCGTCACCGACAGCACCGGCCTGGTGGCGGGCGAAGTCAGCGTGCCTGTGGCCGACGGCAAGATTCCCGCTTACCGTGCCATGCCGGCCGCACCCGGCAAGTACCCGGTGCTGCTGGTGGTACAGGAAATTTTCGGGGTGCACGAGCACATCAAGGACATGTGCCGCCGCTTCGCCAAGCTGGGCTACTACGCCATCGCGCCTGAGATGTACGCCCGCCAGGGAGACGTGTCGAAGATGGCAGACATCGGCACCATCCTGTCCAGCGTGGTGGCCAAGGTGCCCGACGCGCAGGTCAACGCTGACCTCGACGCGGCTGTCGCTTTTGCGGGCGCCAGTGGCCATGGCGACACCGCCCGCCTGGGCCTGGTTGGTTACTGCTGGGGTGGCCGCGCGGCGTGGGTCTATGCCGTACACAACCCCAAGCTGAAAGCCGTCGTGTCGTACTACGGTTTGCTCGACGGCATGAAATCGCCGATCAAGCCGCAGGACCCTGTCGACTTCGCTGCCACGTTGAAGGTGCCGGTGCTGGGGCTTTATGCCGGCATCGATGGCTTCGTCAAGCC
>JAYVDE010000020.1:0-2951 GCA_043749575.1 Burkholderiaceae bacterium
CGACCAGGGTGACACGGTCAGGAATCATGGGCTTGCCTCGGTTGTCGACGGATTATCACGAGTGGCTGGAATTTGTGCTGTCCAGCAGCTGTGCCAGGGCCGCCGCCAGGGGATGGTGGCGGGCCAGCGGCGGCGCACAATCGCAGTCTTGCACCTGAGCGCAGCAGCCGCTTGCGTGCCGATGGAGCCCCGCCTTGGCCAAGCCCTTCAACCCGCATTCTTTGATCGGTCGATTGCAACTCGCCCAGCGTATCCACCAGGCGCTGGTCCACGAGATCGACCATGCCATCGAAGTGGAACGGCTGTTGACCGACGCCCGTTACGCCCGCGATGTGCTGCTGGTCTGCGACGCGCTGGCCGGCAGCGAGGCACCGTCCTTGGCCGCCCAGTTCCGCCTGATGCCGATGCCGATGCCGATGCCGGCCGTCGCGGCTGCGGGCGCGGGCGCACGAGGCCCGGGCAGCGCGCCGGGCCATGCCCAGCAAGCCACCGACTGGGCGCGCGACACCTCGGGCTTCGGCGTCACCCAGCCGCCGCCGGTGGCGCCAAGCGCTGGCGCTCGCCCACGCGCCGCCGAACCACCCGGTGGTCGACCCAACAGCGCACCCACCAGTGCACCCACCAGTGCACCCGCCGGTCGACCCACCAGCGCGCCCGATCAGCGCCGCCCCTGGCTGGCGCGCTGGCGCGATTCGCGCTGAGCCGAACACCGTCACGCCCGGTCTGGCCGCGTCAATCGTCCGCCAGACGCAGCAACTCGCCACCTTCGGCCACCTGGTCGCCCACGGCGTAGAGCAGTTCGGCCACCACGCCGTCGCGCGGGGCGTGCAACGTGTGCTCCATCTTCATCGCCTCCATCACCGCCAGCGCCTGGCCCTGGCTGACCCGGTCGCCGGCCCGGGTCATGAAGGCGATGACCTTGCCAGGCATCGGCGCGGTCAAGCGGCCGCCTTCGGCCGCGCCCTCGCCGGCATGGGCGATGGCGTCGATCAGGCGCAGCACCACGCTGGCCTCGGGCGCAAACACCGCCACCCGCTCGCCATGGGCGTACACCGTCAGCGGCAGGCGGCGCTCGCCCAGCGTGACATCGTGGCGGCCGCCACCCAACGGCCGCGCGCTGACCGGCCAGCGCTGGTCGCCGATCTGCAGCTCGCTGCGGCCGTCGGCGCTGGTGCCATGCGGCCGCGCCAGCGCCACCGCATGCACCGTGCCAGCATGCTCGATGTCGAAGTGCCGGCGCGCAGCGCCGTGCAAACGCCAGCCGTCGCGCCGCGACCAGGGGTCGGCGTCAACGGCTGCCGCGTCGTCGGCCAGCGCACGGGCCACCACGCCGGCGGCGGCGATCTCCAGCGCCAGCGGCGGCTGGTCGAGCAGCACGGCGCGTTCCCGTTCGATCAGCGAGGTGTCGAGGTCAGCGGTGGCAAACGATTCACAGGCCACCACCCGGCGCAAAAAAGCCACGTTGGTGTGCAGGCCGACGATGTGGGTCTGCGCCAGCGCCGCGGCCAGCCGGGCCAGTGCCTGGGCGCGGCTGTCGCCAAAGACGATCAGCTTGGCGATCATCGAGTCGTAGTACGGGGTGATCGCGTCGCCCTCACCGACACCGGCGTCGACCCGGACCGGGTGGCTGGCGGTCGTGCGCTCGAACGCGACATGCTCGGGCCAGCGCAACACGTCCATCGTGCCGGTGGCGGGCAGGAAGCCGGCGTCGGGGTTTTCGGCGCAGATGCGGGCCTCGATGGCGTGGCCGGTGATGCGCAACTCGTCTTGGCGCAAGGGCAGCGGTTGGCCGGCGGCCACGCGCACTTGCCACTCGACTAAGTCGAGCCCGGTGATGGCCTCGGTGACCGGGGGCTCGACCTGCAGCCGGGTGTTCATCTCCATGAAGTAGAACCGCAGGTCGCCGTCGTCGACCTCTTCGGCGATGAACTCGACCGTGCCGGCGCCGACATAGCCCACGGCCTGGGCGGCGGCCACTGCGGCGGCGCCCATCTCGGCGCGGCGGTCGGCGGCCATGCCAGGCGCGGGCGCTTCTTCCAGCACCTTCTGGTGGCGGCGCTGCACCGAGCAATCACGCTCGAACAAATGCACGCAAGCGCCCTGGCTGTCGCCGAAGACCTGGATCTCGATGTGCCGCGGGCGCAGCACGTAGCGCTCGACCAGCACATGGCTGTCACCGAAGCTGGACTGCGCCTCGCGCTGGCACGAGGCCAGTGCGGCGGCGAAGTCCTCAGCGCGATCGACCCGGCGCATGCCCTTGCCGCCGCCGCCAGCGCTGGCCTTGATCAGCACCGGGTAGCCGATGCGTGCGGCCTCGCGGGCCAGCAGCGCCGGGTCGTTGTCGACACCGTGGTAACCGGGCACCAGCGGCACGCCGGCTTTCTCCATCAGCGACTTGGCCGCCGACTTGCTGCCCATTGCACGGATCGCCGACGGCGGTGGCCCGATGAAAGTGATGCCGGCGTCGGCACAGGCCTGGGCGAAGGCGGCGTTCTCTGACAGGAATCCGTAGCCGGGGTGCACCGCCTGGGCGCCGGTGGCGCGGGCCACTTCGAGGATGCGGTCGGCGCGCAGGTAGCTGTCGCGTGGCGCCGGGCCACCGATCAGCACCGCCTCGTCGCAGGCCCTCACGTGGCGGGCGTTGGCATCGGCCGCGGAATACACCGCCACGGTGCGGATGCCCAGGCGTCGCGCGGTGGCCGCCACCCGGCAGGCGATCTCACCCCGATTGGCGATCAGGATCTTCTTGAACATGTCTCTCTCTCCATCAAGCGGCCGTCATCGCGCCACCAAGCCGTCCGCGCAGGCCGCAGACCAGGGATTTCAGGAACGTCAGCAACGGCAGCGTGAGCAACACGCTGACCACCCGCGCCGCGACCAGGGCCACCGCGAACCCCGCCGGGGGGGCTGAAGGCCAGCCGCCGCAGGGCCGGCACGGCGGCGTTAGGGCA
>JAYVDE010000021.1:0-2949 GCA_043749575.1 Burkholderiaceae bacterium
GTCGGGCTTGAAGGTGACCAGGTAACGCCCGGTCTGCAGGCTGCCGTCATTGCGGGCCAGTGCGGCCAGCATCAGCTCGTCCATGCTGCTGCCGGCTGAGGTGCTACCGCTGGGGGCTGGGGCGGGTTTGTGGTCAGGCCGGCTGGGTTTGCGAGAAGCCATGGTGATCTCCATCAGAGTGGTTGCGGTGAAGTGCTTGGGCTCAATTGCACGGCGGCTTGTCCGAGCCTGTCCGCTGTGCGGCCCATCGCTGCGACACCGTGCAACGGGTTCGGCCACAGGCAGCGCTGCAGTCTGGTTTCAGCCCGGCGCGAGCGCCATCCCCTGTACAGCAGGCGGCAGCCTGCAGCGCCCGCAAGCGCAACGATGGGTGTTAGGGGGCCGGGTGGTGAGCAGCGCATCAACATTCGCACCAGCATTCGCAACAGCACGCAGCAAACGGTGCATTCGCAGCGCCAACACCCTGCCGCTATCATGCTCGGTTGCCTTTGTGATTCCGCCGCCATGCTCAGCCCCGATCCGACCCGCCCTGATGACGCTGCCGCAGCGACCGCGCGCGCCGCACCGCTCACCGCACCGCTCACCACACCGCTCACCACACCGGGCCCGGCGCCGGCCAGGCCGAAGCGCGAGATCCCGGCCGGCGCCACCCACCTGCAGATCCGGGGCGCGCGCACCCACAACCTGAAGAACATCGACCTCGACATCCCCAAGCATTCGCCGGTGGTGATCACCGGCTTGTCGGGTTCGGGCAAATCCAGCCTGGCCTTCGACACGCTGTATGCCGAGGGCCAGCGCCGTTATGTCGAGAGCCTGTCGGCCTATGCGCGGCAGTTTTTGCAGCTGATGGACAAGCCCGATGTCGACGTGATCGAGGGCCTGAGCCCGGCGATCAGCATCGAGCAAAAGGCCACCAGCCACAACCCGCGCTCGACCGTCGGCACGGTGACCGAGATCCACGACTACCTGCGCCTGCTGTACGCCCGCGCCGGCACGCCCTTCTGCCCCGACCACGACTTGCCGCTGCAGGCCCAGAGCGTGAGCCAGATGGTCGACGCGGTGCTGGGCCTGCCCGAAGACACCCGGCTGATGATCCTCAGCCCGGTGGTGCGCGACCGCAAGGGCGAGTTCACCGAGCTGTTTGCCGACATGCAGGCGCGGGGTTACGTGCGCTTTCGCATCGACGGCCAGATCGTCGAGGCCAGCGACCTGCCCGAGCTGAAGAAAAACGAGAAGCACAACATCGACGTCGTGATCGACCGGCTGAAGGCGCGGCCCGACGTCAAGCAGCGGCTGGCCGAGAGCTTCGAGGCCGCGCTGCGCGCCGCCGACGGTAAGGCCATCGTGCTGGAACTGGACACGCCCGCCGACGCTGTTCCGCCCCCGGCCGGTGGTGCGCCCGCGACCGCGCGTGGGGCGGACCCGCAGCGGCCAGCCGGCCATGGCAAGGAGCACCTCTACTCCAGCAAGTTCGCCTGCCCGGTGTGCAGTTACGCGCTGCCCGAACTGGAGCCGCGGCTGTTCAGCTTCAACGCGCCGATGGGCGCCTGCCCGCACTGCGACGGCCTGGGTCAGCAGACCGTGTTCGACCCTGATCGGGTGGTCGCCTTCCCGTCGCTCAGCCTGGCTGGCGGCGCGGTGAAGGGCTGGGACCGGCGCAACGCCTACACCCATTCGATGCTGGAGAGCGTGGCCCGGCATTACGGTTTCGACATCGAGACGCCTTACGAAGAGCTGCCGGCCGCGGCGCAGAAAACGCTGCTCTACGGTTCGGGCGGCGACGAGATCGAGTTCGTCTACGAGGCCGAAACGCCCAAGGGCAAGACCCGCAGCGTCAAGCGATCACACCCCTTCGAAGGCATCATTCCCAACTTCGAGCGGCGCATGCGCGAGACCGATTCGGTCGCCGTGCGCGAAGACCTGGCCCGTTACCAGGCCGCCAAGCCCTGCGCCCACTGCGGCGGTGCACGGCTGCGGCGCGAGGCCCGCCATGTCTTTTTGATCGGCAACGACCCGGCTGTGCCGCGCCAGGCCATCTACCAGGTCGAACACGCCACGCTGGCCGAATCGCTGCAGTATTTCGAGGCGCTGACGCTGCTGGGCAGCAAGGCCGAGATCGCCGACAAGGTGGTGCGCGAGATCCGCGCGCGGCTGAAGTTCTTGAACGACGTGGGGCTGAACTACCTCAGCCTGGACCGCAGCGCCGACACGCTGAGCGGGGGCGAGGCCCAGCGCATCCGCCTGGCCAGCCAGATCGGCAGTGGCCTGACCGGCGTGATGTACGTGCTCGACGAGCCCAGCATTGGCCTGCATCAGCGCGACAACGAGCGCCTGATCGGCACGCTGCGCCACCTGCGTGATCTGGGCAACAGCGTGCTGGTGGTCGAGCATGACGAGGACATGATCCGCGCCGCCGACCACGTCATCGACATGGGCCCGGGCGCCGGTGTGCACGGCGGGCGGGTGATCGCCCAGGGCACGCCCGACGAGGTGGCCGAGCATCCCGACAGCCTCACCGGGCGTTACCTGGCGCACACCCTGCGCATCGAAGTGCCGACCAAGCGCCACACCTGGCAGGCCGACTACGTGGCGCCGCCAGAGCCCACCGCAGCCGCCACAGCAAGCGCCAAGGGCAAGGCCAAGCCCGAACCGCAGCCGATGTGGCCGCGTTACGAGCCGACCCCGGCGTCGTGCCTGCGCATCGTCAACGCCCGTGGCAACAACCTGAAAAACGTCACCGCCGAGATGAGGTCCGGCGACATCTTCACTTCCGGCACCGTGATCAGGTGGCCTTCGAGGACCGGGTCATGGACGCCGCCCTGCGACAGGATGTCGGCCACCGCATGGCGCACGATTTCGCCGACCCGCAGCTGTCGCTGCGCGCCGGAGGTGGAGCTCTTCTGGTGGTGCTTGGGCATGTCAATTTGCCAATCAAAACGTGCCGACATG
>JAYVDE010000022.1:0-2940 GCA_043749575.1 Burkholderiaceae bacterium
GTGATGATCGCGATGGCGCTGATCTGCGAGCCCAAGCTGCTGATCGCCGACGAGCCCACCACCGCGCTGGATGTCACGGTGCAGGCCCAGATCACCGACTTGCTGCGCGCGCTGAGCGAACGCGCCGGCACCGCGCTGATGTTCATCACCCACGACCTGGGCGTGGTCGCCGAGGTCTGCACCCGCATGCTGACGATGTACGCCGGCGAGATCGTCGAGGACGCGCCGGTCGACGATGTGCTGATGCGCCCGCGCCACCCCTACAGCTCGGGCCTGTTGCGCTCGCTGCCCCGGCTGGCCCGCCACCGCGAGGCCTTGCCGGCTATCCGCGGCCGGGTGCCCTCGCCCAGCGAGATGCCAGCGGGCTGCCGCTTCCGCGCCCGCTGCGACCATGCGCTGCCGTCCTGCGCCGACGAGCAAGTGGCCACCGAGGTCGCGCCCGGCCACCTGGCACGCTGCGGCCGCGCCATCGAGCTGCACTTGCCGGGAGCGGTGGCATGAGCAGGCTGGTGTTGATCGCGACGCGGGGCCAGCGCCGGGCCGCTCCCAAGCGGCCCCGCATCCCCTTGGGGGATCGACCGGCGTACCCGCCGGGCGAGGGGCCGACATGTCTCCGCTGATCAGCGTGCGCGACCTGCGCATCCGTTTTGCCACCCAGGATCGGCAGGAAACGGTCAAGGCGGTCGACGGCGTGAGCTTCGACGTCATGCCCGGCGAGACCTTCGGCATCATCGGCGAATCGGGCTCGGGCAAGACCACGCTGGGCCGCGCGCTGGTCTCGCTGCTGGTGCCCAGCGATGGCACGATCCTGCACGATGGCATCGACCCGCACACGCTCAGCGCCAGCGCGCTGCGCCAGCACCGGCGCAACTACCAGATCGTGTTCCAGGACCCGCATGCCGCGCTGAACCCGCGCCAGCGCGTGCTGGCCAGCGTCTGCGAACCGCTGGAGATCGCCGGCGGGCTAGACCGCACTACCCGCGAGCGGCTGGGGCTGGAGGCGCTGGCCCGCGTTGGCATCGCGCCCGAGTACGCCCAGCGCTACCCGCACATGCTGTCGGGCGGGCAAAAGCAGCGCATCAACATCGCCCGGGTGTTGACGCTGCGGCCCAAACTGATCGTCTGCGACGAGGTGGTGGCCGCGCTCGACGTGTCGATCCGCGGCGATGTGCTCAACCTGTTTGCCGACCTGCAGCGCGAGTTCGGCCTGACCTATGTCTTCATCACCCACGACCTGTCGGTGGTGGCCCATGTCAGCGACCGCATCGCCGTCACCTACCTGGGCCGCTTGATGGAGTTGGGCCCGACGCGGGATGTCGGCGAGCGCCCGCTGCACCCCTACACCGAGGCGCTGATGTCGGCCGACCCGCAGCCGCTGCCCTCGCACCTGCGCAGCCAGCGCCGCATCGTGCTCGAAGGCGAGATCCCGAGCCCCATCAACCCGCCCTCGGGCTGCCGCTTCCGCACCCGCTGCGCCAGCGCCCAGCCGCGCTGCAGCGCCGAAGTGCCGGCTTGGCGCGAGCTGCGCCCGGCGCACTGGGTCGCCTGCCATTTTTCAACGCCTGACGGCCCGCCAGCGCGCCCGCTGCCGCTGCAGGCCACCCGAACTGCTGCCTGATCTGCTGCCCGACTTGCCGCCCGACCTGCCGCCAACCCCCACCCGCCCCCAGAGGAAACGAACATGACCGACGCAACCACCCAGCGCCCGCCGACCGAACAACCGGCCTGGGTCAAGCGGCGCGATCTGATGGCGCTGGCCGGCGCGGCCGTGCTGAGCGGCCCGGCCTGGGCCCAAGCCACCCCGCCCAAGCGCGGTGGTGTGCTCAAGGTCTCGGCCAACGGCAACCCGTCCAGCCTGGACCCGGCCACCGGCGGCGCGGGCACGGACCACACCTTCCTGTGGACGATGTTCGACACGCTGGTCGAATGGGACTACGAGACGCTGAAGACCAAGCCCGGCCTGGCCGCCTTCAACTTCCCCGACCCGCGCACGCTGGTGCTCGACATCTTGCCCGGCATCAGCTTCCACGACGGCAGCCCGCTCGACGCCGCGGCGGTCAAGTTCAACCTCGACCGCAGCCGGCAAGACCCCCGCTCCAACATCAAGGCCGACTTGCAGAACGTGGCCCAGGTCGACGTCAGCGGCCCGCTGCAGGTGACCGTCAAGCTGCTGCGCCCCGACACCGCGCTGCCGGCGATCCTGTCGGACCGCGCCGGCATGATGGCCTCGCCCAAGGCGGTGCAGGCGCTGGGCATTGAGCACGACCGCAAGCCGGTGGGTGCCGGGCCGTGGAAGTTTGTCAGCTGGTCGGCCAACGAGCGTGTGGTGGTCAGCCGAGCCGACAAGTATTGGCGCGCCGACCGCGGCTTCGTCGATGGCATCGAATTTTCGATCATCCCCGAGCTGGCCACCGGCCTGCGTGCGGTGGTGGCCGGCGAAAACGACTTCGCCTACCAGGTGCCGCCGCGGCTGATGCCGCTGATCGACAAGGCGAAGAACCTCAGCAAGGTGACCGGCCCGACGCTGTACTGCATGCAGATTTACTTCAACCAGGCCAAGAAGCCGCTGGACAAGCTGAAAGTGCGCCAGGCGATCAACTTCGCGCTCGACCGGCCCTCATTCGTCAAAGCCTCCTTGGCCGGGGTTGGCGAGCCCGCTTACATGAACCTGCCCAAGAGCCATTGGGCCTACGACGAGACCTTGGTCGGCCTGTACCCGCACAACCTGGACAAGGCGCGCCAACTGCTGGCCGAGGCCGGCTTCAAAGACGGCCTCGAGCTGACGGTGGGCAGCTACACCGACCAGGACTCGGTGCGGCGCAGCGAGATCGTCGGCGAGCAGCTGCGCAAGGTGGGCATCCGGCTGAAGTTCATCACCGGCACCATCCCCGAGATCAGCGGCCAGTTCTTCGGCAATGAGAAGAAGTTCGACATGCTGCT
>JAYVDE010000023.1:0-8097 GCA_043749575.1 Burkholderiaceae bacterium
CCACCCGGATCCGACCAACGCCCTGATCGCGCTGGCCAGCGTCGCCGCGCTGTGGCACGGCCTGGCCTGGCTGGATGTCCTGCCGGCGCCGCCCCAGCAGCCCGACCGGCCAGCACCGCGGGCGGCGATGCTGGCCCCGCGGGTCGACGGCGCGCCCGCCACCGAGTCGGTCGCTGCGGACGCTGCGCTCGCTGGCCGGCCCGCCGGCCAGGGCCGTGCGGCGGCCTTGCGGGTGGCCCGGGCGCTGGCCCTGGCGCTGGCCTTGGCGCTGGCGGTCTGGTCCGCCCAGCGGCTGCCGCTGTTCGCGCTGCCAGTCTTGTTGCTGTTGCTGGTCTGCGCGGGGGTCGTCTGGCAGCGTCCCGTGCTGGCCTTGGCCCTGGTGCCAGCGGCCTTGCCGGTGCTCGACCTGGCGCCCTGGACCGGCCGCTTCTACTGGGACGAATTCGACCTGCTGTGCGGGGTCTGCTGGGCGGTGGCGATGTTTCGAAGCCCGCCACCGCCCAGCCGAAACGCCCGCTGGGACGGCCTGACTCTGGCCTTCGCCGCGCTGGCGCTGAGCCTGCTGATCGGCACTGTGCGCGGTGGCTGGCCTTGGCAGTGGCCCGACGAGAACAGCTTCATCGGTTACTACGGCGGCTACAACGCGCTGCGCATCGTCAAGGGCGCGCTTGTCGCCGGCTGCTTCATCAGCCTGTTCCGCCGCCTCGCCCCGCTGGCCCACGAACGCCAACGCCTGTTGGCCGTCGGCATGAACAGCGGCCTGGCCTTGGCCGTAGCCCTGATCCTTTGGGAGCGCAACGCCTTTGTCGGCTGGCTCGACTTCGCAACCGACTACCGGGTCACCGGGCCCTTCTCGGCGATGCACAAGGGCGGTGCCTACATCGAGTGCTACCTTGCCGTGGCCTCGGCCTTTGCGGCCACCACCGCCCTGCAGGCCAGAGACTGGCTGACCCGCCTGACCAGCGCCGGCCTGCTGCTCGGGGCGGCCTATGCGTTGATGGTGACCTTCTCGCGCAACGGCTATGCCGCGTTCGCGCTGATGCTGTTGCTGGTGCTGGGCCTCGGCGCGTTGCGCACGCTGCCGGCGGGCCGGGCCTCGGCGGCAACGCGACTGCCGTCGTGGGCGGTCGCCGCGGCCCTGCTGGCGCTGGTGGCCGGCCTGGCCTGGCCCATCGTCGGCGGGCCGTTCGCCCGCCAGCGGCTGGCGCAGGCCGGGCACGACCTGTCGGTGCGCCAGGCGCACTGGGCCGATGCGCTGGCCCAGCGCGATGCCGATTGGGCCACCACGCTGTTCGGCATGGGGCTGGGGCGCTTTCCCGAAAGCCATTTCTGGCGCAGCCAGGAGGCCCGGCGCGCGGCCAGCTTCCAGCTGATGGCCGAAGGCGACCTGCGCTACCTGCGCCTCGGCTCGGGCGCCCCGATCTATGTCGAGCAGGTCGTCGACCTCGCCCGCGATACCGACTACCGGGTTCGCGCCCGGCTGCGCGCCAACGTGCCTGGCGGCACGCTGTCGGTCACGCTTTGCCAGAAGTGGCTGCTGAGCTCGATGAGCTGTTCGGCGGTGACGCTGGCGAGCGGTGCTACGGCCGGCGTCTGGCAGACCGTCGAGGCCCAGCTGCCGGCCCGTGGCTTGACGGCGCAGCCCTGGTTTGCCTACCGACCGCTGAAGCTGTCGCTGGTCACCCCGGCGCAGGGCCTGGCGATGGACATCGCCGATGTCGAGCTCACCGCCGACGCCGGCGCCAGCGCGCTGGCCAATGGCGACTTCTCCGCCGGGCTAGACCGCTGGTTCTTCGCGACCGACGTCGATCCGCCCTGGCACATCCACAGCCTGCCGGTCGCCCTGCTGTTCGACCTGGGCTGGTTCGGCGTGTTGGCCTGGACGGTGCTGGTCGCGCTGGTGCTGGTGCGCGGCGCTCACGCGGCCTGGCAGGGTTCGCCCACCGCGTTGGCGGCGCTGGCGGCGGTACTGGCCTTCGGGGTCTCGGGCTCGCTCAACACGCTGATCGACGCGCCCCGCTTCTTGTTTCTGCTGCTGTGGCTGTTGTGGCTGGCCGCGCGCGGCGGCGAACAACGGCTGACCGCCGCAAGCACCGCCGCCACAAGCACCGCCGCAAACACCGCTGCGCCCTGAGACCCGCGCGGGGCGCAAGCAACACCCGGCAGGCGCTGCCACACTGGCGGCACACCCCTCCAACCCACCCGCCGCCGATGACCGACCTGCCCAGCCCCCGCTTCGACACCTTCTACCGCCATGCCGAGCTGAGCCAGCTGCTGCGCGACTACGCCGCCGCCCGGCCCGGCCTGGTGCAACTGCGCTCACTGGGCCAGAGCTTCGAGGGCCGCGACATCTGGCTGGCCGTGGTGACCAACACCGCCACCGGCGCCGACATCGACAAGCCGGCGATCTGGGTCGACGGCAACATCCACGCCGCCGAGCTGACCGCGTCCACCGCCTGCCTGTACTGGCTGCACCAGCTGGTGGCAGGCCACGGCAGCGATGCGGCGATCACCCAGCTGCTCGACAGCCGCGTCGTCTACCTCTGCCCGCGGCTCAACCCCGACGGCGCCGAGCTCGCGCTGGCTGACCGGCCGCGCCACATCCGCTCGTCGACCCGGCCCTACCCCTACGACGAGGTGGCGGTCGACGGTTTGACGGTCGAAGACATCGACGGCGACGGCCGCATGCTGCAGATGCGGCTGCCCGACCCGCACGGCAGCTGGAAGGCCCACCCCGACGACGCCCGGCTGATGATCCCGCGCGAGCCCGGCGAGTTCGGCGGCGCCTACTGGCGGGTGATGCCCGAAGGCTCGCTGGCCCACTACGACGGCTTGCAGATCAAGGTCAACCCCGACGCCGAAGGGCTGGACCTGAACCGCAACTTCCCGGCCTATTGGCGCCAGGAGTTCGAGCAGGCCGGCGCCGGCCCCTACCCGACCAGTGAGCCCGAGGTGCGCTCTATGGTCGACTTCATCGTCAAGCATCCCAACATCGGCGCGGCGGTGAGCTTTCATACCCACTCCGGCGTCATCCTGCGGCCGATGGGCACCATCGCCGACGACCAGATGACGCCCGAAGACCTGTGGATCATCAAGCGGCTGTCCGAGCTGGGCGAAAAGCTCACCGGCTACCCGTCGGTCAGCACTTACCACGACTTCAAGTACCACCCCAAGGAGATCATCACCGGCACCCAGGACTGGCTCTACGAGCACCTGGGCGCGCTGTTCTGGACGGTCGAGATCTGGGCCCCCAACAAGGAAGCCGGCATCACCGACTACGACTGGGTGCACTGGTACCGCGACCACCCGCCCGAAGATGACCTGAAGCTGCTGAAGTGGAGCGACGAGCAGTGCGGCGGTCTGGCCCACACCAGCTGGTATCCGTTTCGCCACCCGCAGCTGGGCATGGTCGAGCTGGGCGGCTGGGACCGCATGAACTTCTGGCGCAACCCGCCGCCCCACCTGCGCGAGCGCGAGGTGGCGCGCTTCCCGGCCTGGCTGACCCGGATCGGCCTCGCCCTGCCCAAGCTGGAGTTGCTGCGCACGGAGGTGCGCTCGCTCGGCGGCGACAGCTGGCGCATCCGCTTCGCGGTGGCCAACGCCGGTTACCTGCCCAGTTACGTGACCAAGCGCGCGCTGGAGCGCAAGGTCTGTCGCGGTGTGGTGTTCGAGCTGCACCCGCCGCCCGGCGTGACGCTGCAGACCGGCGCGCTGCGCGTCGAGGGCGCGCAACTCGAAGGCCATGCGCCGAAGTCGTCGCTGCAAGGCTTTTTGCCCAACCACGCCGTGACCGCCGATCGCGCGGTGGCCGAGTGGGTGGTCAGCGCAGCACGCGGCAGCCGCATCGCACTGACCGCAGTGGCCGACCGCGCCGGCACCGTGCGCACCGAGGTCACGCTGGACTGAACGCGGGGGTCGCCGACGCGGGGGTCGCCGCCGCGCTTGTCGCCGCCGCGGCGCGCGCGGGGTGGTGCCGCAATGTGATGCCGCGATGTGGCCGATGTCAGGCCGGCCGGCTGGGCAGCGCACCCAGCAAGGCCCGGTGCAGGTTCGGCGGGTCGATCGGCTTGGTCAGGAAGCCGTTCATGCCGGCCGCCTGGGCCCGCTCGCGCTCGCTGACCAGGGCCGCGGCGGTCAGCGCGAGCACCGGCAGCTGCGCGGCGCTGTACTGCCGGCGCAGTGCCTCGGTGGTTTGGTAGCCGCTCAAACCCGGCATCTGCAAGTCCATCAGCACGATGTCAAACGGCTGCCGGGCGGCCGCAGCGCGGTCGACCGCGGCCAGCGCCTGCGTGCCGTCGGTGGCTTCGGTCACCCGCACGCCCCAGTGCTCGAGCAAGGCCACGCCGATCATCATGTTGACGGCGTTGTCCTCGACCAGCAGCACCCGCATGCCCTGCAATCCGGCGTCGCCCGCGGGCGCGTCGACGACGGCCACCTCATCGCTTGCCACCGCCGGCAAGGGCAGCTCGGCATGGAAGCAGCTGCCCCGTCCGGGCGTGCTGTCCAGCCCCACGGTGCCGCCCATCAGCGTGGCCAGGTCGCGGCAGATCGACAGCCCCAGCCCGCTGCCGCCGAAGCGCCGGGTGGTCGACTCGTCGGCCTGGGTGAAGGGCTGGAACAGGCGCGCCTGGATGGCCGCGGCAATGCCCGGCCCGGTGTCGTGGACCTCGAAGCGCACCAGGTCGGCTGCCCCCGGGCGCAGGTCCGGCCGCAACACCGGCCGCAACACCGGTCGCACCACCAGCCGGATGCCGCCTTGCGCGGTGAATTTCAGCGCGTTGTGCAGGTAGTTCGACAGGATTTGTCGCAGCCGCAGCGCGTCGCCGCGCACGTGGGTCGGCAGCGCCGGGTCGAACTGGGCCTCGAAGGCCAGGCCGTGGCCGGCCGCCAGTGCGGCATGCACGCCGCGCACCGACTGCAGCAGCGCGCCCAGGTCGAAGGGCTGGTTTTCAACGTCGAGCTTGCCGGCCTCGATCTTGGCCACGTCGAGGATGTCGCTGATGATGGCCGACAGCAGGTCGGCGCTTTCGCCGATCTGGTCCAGGTACTGGCGCAGCCGCTCGGGCGGCACACCCGGCTGGCGGGCCAGCCGGGCCAGCCCGGTCAGGCCGTTCAGCGGCGTGCGGATCTCGTGGCTGGTGTTGGCCAGAAAGGCGCTCTTGGCCTGGCTGGCGGCCTCGGCGGCGTCGCGTGCACGCGCCAGTTCCTGGTCAGCCAGGCGCTTGGCGGTCACGTCCTCGGTGATCCAGATCGTGCCGCCATGGGCCGGGTCGAGCGGGTCTATCACTTTGGCGCGCAGCCGCACGGTGAACTCGCTGCCGTCGCGGCGTCGGCCCTGGCGCTCCAGATCGACCGCCTCGCCGCGCAGCAGCGCCGCGCCGACCTCCCGGCTGAGTCCGTCGAAGTGCGCCGGGTCGTTCCACAGCGCCGGCAGTGGCAGCCCCGCCAAACCCCCGGGCGCCCAGCCGTACATCTGCTCAAACTTGGCGTTGACCATGACAAACCGGCGGTCGCGCGTGAAGGCGATGCCGACCGAGGCGTTGGCCAGGATGGCCTCGAGCTCGAGCCGGGCGCGGGTGGATTCGGCGATGTCGCGCGAGTTCGACAGCGCGTAGTCCTGGCCGTCGAAGTGCACCTGGGTGACCGACATCATCAGCGGCACGGTCTGGCCGTCTTTGGCCAGCAGGTCGACCAAACGGTCGCGCACGGTGCCCTGGGCCGCCATCGCCAGGCCCAGCGCCTCACGCTCTGCCGGGTGGCGCCACAGCCCCAGTTGCGCCGCTGAACGGCCGACCACTTCCCCCGCTTCATAGCCCAGCAGCCGGGTGAAGCTGGCATTGACCATGACGAAGCGGCCGCTGGGGATATCGCTCAACGCGATGATGTCGGGGCTCATGGCCACCACCTGGGCCAGCAGGGCCTGCGAACGCTCCAGCGCCTGGCTGGCCCGCAGCCGCTCGGTTTCGTCGATGGCGATGGTTAGCGTGGCCGGGCCGTCCGCGGTGTGGGTGCAGGTGGCGATGACCTTGACGGTGACCTGGCGGCCGTCGCGGGTGTGCAAAACCTGGGTCAGTGGTGGCGGCAGCGTACTGCCGTCTGCAACCGGCGCGGCCATGCGCGCCCGCGTCGCCGCCTGGTTGCTGGCAGGCACGTGGCGCTCGACCAAGTCGATGCCCACCAGCGCGGCCACCGTGTCGTAGCCCAGCAGTTGGGCGGCGGCCCGGTTGGCCTCCAGCACGAGACCGCGGCGGTGCAGCAGCAGCGGCAGCGGCACGTGCTTGAACAGGGTGCGGTAGCGGGTTTCGGTGGCCTGCTGCGCGGCCTGCGCCTGGTGCTCGGCGGTGACATCGCGCACCACCCCCCAGTAGCCAACAAAACGGCCGCTGTCGTCGTGCCGCGGTTCACCGCTGATCAGCATCTGTCGCGCTGACCCTTGCGCGCCCACCCAGCGCATCGGCAGGTCGCGCAGCGGCCGCTGGGCAGCCATCTGCTCACGCAGCAAAGCACCGTTGTCGCCGTCGAATTGCAGTTGCGGCAGCGTCCAGGGTGTTTGGCCCAGCAGCGCGGGCAGCGGCTGGAAGCGGCCTTGGCGGTCGCTTCGGCTGAATTGGGTGATGGCCGCGTTGGTGTCGGTTTCCCAGTAGGCCGATGCGGCGATGCCCAGCAAGGCGCGAAAGCGCTGCTCGCGGGCCGCCGCCGCGGCCAGGTGCTGGCGCAGCAAACGGGCCACACCATGGCCGACCCAGGCGCTGAAGATCAAGGACGCGCACAGCATCACCGCGCGCGCGCCCAGCGGCGGTGCGCCCAGGGGGGCCTGCACCAGGCCCCAGCGCTCGGCCAGCGCCAGGGCCACCACCACGGCCAGTGTCATGCCCAGGCTGGCATGGCCCAGCCGCGCCGAGCCCACCACATGCGCAATGGCGACCGCCACCGCGAAAAAGGCCAAACCGGGCGCCAGCAGGCCCCAGCCAGTCAACAGGCTCAGCAGGCCCACCAGCGCGAAGCCCGAGAGCAGCAGCGGGCCCATCAAGCGCACGGCGGTGGCCGGCGCCGCCCGCGATCCGATGGCCGCCAGCACGGCCATGCCGCCATAACCGACCACCGTCACGATGCTGACCAGCGACGGCTGCGGCCCGCCCAGCAGCGGTGCGACCACCGCAGCGAACAGGCACACCAGCGCCACGCTGATAAAAAACGTGCGCACGATCTTGTGCTGCAGGGCGGCCTGCAGGTCGGGCGTCAGGGGCAGGGGGTCGGTGGGCACGGGCGTGCGGTGGGTCGCTTGGTCAGTGTCGCAGCATGCGCGCAGCGAATCGATGCTCCGGGCTTGCGGTGGGCCGGTGGGCCGGTGGGCCGGTGGGCAATTGTCGGCCGTGGATCGCTGGCGGTGTGCGCCGCCGGCGCGGTTCAGCGGGCCGCGTTCAACGCCTGACGGGTGGTCTGGGCCACCGCGCGGGCGGCCGCGGCGAAATCATCGCCCGCCGAGGCGTACAGCACCGCGCGCGAGGTGTTGACGATCACCGCGCCGGTGGTCTGCGGCTGGCCGCCGGCCAGCGTGCCGCGCCAGCCGGCGCGCACCGTGGCCGCTGCATCGCCGCCTTGCGCGCCCACGCCGGGGATCAGCAGCGGCAGCGTCGGCGCCAGCGCGCGCACCCGCGCGATCTCGGCCGGGAAGGTGGCGCCCACCACCAGGCCGAGCTGGCCGTTCTGGTTCCACGGGCCGGCGGCCAGGCGGGCGATGTGTTCGTAGAGCAGGTCGCCTGGCTGGCCGCCGGCGCCCAGCAGGCGCTGCGCCTGCAGGTCGCTGCCGCCGGGGTTGCTGGTGCGGCACAGCAGGATCAGGCCCTTGCCTTCGTGCTGCAACCAGGGTTCTATCGAATCGAAGCCCATGTACGGCGACAGCGTCACCGCGTCGGCCCGGTAACGCTCGAAGGCCTCGCGGGCGTACTGCGCGGCGGTGCTGCCGATGTCGCCGCGCTTGGCGTCCAGGATCACCGGCACCGCCGGCGCCACCCGTTTGATGTGGCCGATCAAACGTTCGAGCTGGTCTTCGGCGCGGTGGGCGGCAAAGTAGGCGATCTGCGGCTTGAAGGCGCA
>JAYVDE010000024.1:0-2938 GCA_043749575.1 Burkholderiaceae bacterium
GCCATCAGCCGGCTGGCCAGCGGGCCGGCCCAACCCATCGAGAAATCGACCAGGGTGAAGCCCTGCAGCGGGGGCGCGTTGGTGGCGGCAACGGCGGCGGCAACGTCGGTGGGCATGGCGGCGTTGTCCGGCGCGGCCGGCGACTCGAATACCGGTGTGGCGGGCGCCGGCGCGTCCAGCCGGCTGCGGATCGGCGTCGCCGTCAGGCCGAAGGGCGTGCGCGGCACCTGCAGCTGCCGGCCGCCGCTGGCCAGCTCGACCAGCGATTGGCGGTGCTTGAAAATCGGGTGCAGCAAGATGCCTTCGGCGTCGGGCACGACCACGATCGGCACCCGGTGCTGGCGGCCGATGGCGGCCCATTCGTCGGCCGTGCGCAGCGCCAGCGCCTGGCACAACACGGCCTCCACCTCGTCCAGCCGCGCGAAGCGCAGCTCGCGGGTGGCCAGGCCCTCGTCGGCGGCCTGCTCGTGCAGCGCCAGCGCCCGGCACAACGCGCGCCACTGGTCGGGCGTGGCCACGGTGATGCCGACCCAGCCGGTCTGGCAGGGGTAGATGCCGACCGGGCTGTTGGGCGCAAAGCGGTTCAGGCCGCAGCGCTTCATCGCCAAGCCGTCCTTGCCGAAGAAGTACATGTGCATCTCGGCCATCACCAGGTTGGCTTCGAGGATGGACACGTCCAGCCGGCGCGGCGTGTGGGCGGGCCGCCGCGCCGCGCCCAGCAGCGCGGCGCAGGCGGCAATGTAGGCGGTGACGCCAGCCAGCGTGGTGGCCTGGCGGTCGCCGGCAGCCAGCGGCGGGCCGTCGACCGCACCGGCCATCTGCGGCATGCCGGTCAGGGCCTGCACGACCAGGTCGCTGCCGCGCCAATGGCGGTAGTCGCCGCGCTGGCCGAACCACGACAGGGCGATGCTGGCCACCCGCGGCGCGGTCAGCAGCGCCGTGGCGCCGACATCGTCGCCCGTGGCGGCGCCCAAGTAGGCCGCCACGCGGTCGCCCAAGTCCTCGCCGACCAGCACCAGGTCGGCCTGGCGGCTCAGGGCCTGCAGCGCCGCCGCATCGGCCACAGCGGGCAGCAGCAGCTTGCCGGCACCCAGGTAGTCGGCATAAGCCCGTTCAGCCGGGCTGTCGGCGCGCACGATGCCGGCCAGCCGGTGGGGCTCGTCGAGCGCGGTGACGCGCACAGTGGCGCCGGCATCGGACAGCAGCCGGCCGCAGTAGGCGCCGGCCGCCCCGCCACCGATTTCGAGAACTTGGATGCCGGCCAGCGGCAGGGGGGTGTCAGTGGTCATCGTGGTGTGGTGGGGTCGGGGTGTCGGGGTACTGGGGTGTTGGGGTGTTGGGGCGCCGGCTGCAGTGTGCAGCGGTTCAGCGGGCCCGGTCGGTGCGCTCAACGGCCGGTGAAGGCGGCGGGCCGCTTCTCGACGAAGTGGGCCACACCTTCCTTGAAATCGGCGCTGACGAAGCTGGCTTGCATTTCGACATTGCCGAGCTCGATCGCCGCCCGCATGGATTGCTGATCGACCGCCCACAGTTGGCGCTTGATCACCGCCATGGCCCGCGGCGAGACGTTGTCGGCCAGGTCCAGCGCGTAGGCCCGCACCGCGGCCATCAGCTCGTCGGCCGGCAGCACCCGGTCGACGAGCCCCAGGCGCAGCGCCTCGTCGGCGCCCAGCTTGCGCGCCGACAGCAGCAGGTCGAGGGCCCGGGACAGGCCGACCAGGCGCGGCAAGGTGTGGCTGATGCCGTGCTCGGCGATCAGGCCGCGGCGGGCAAATGCGGTGGTGAATTGGGCGCCGGCCGCCGCGAAGCGCTGGTCGCAGTACAGCGCGTAGACCAGGCCCAGGCCGGCGCAGGCGCCGTTGATGGCCGCGATGATTGGCTTGGGCACCGCGGGAAAGTAGGAGTGCGGGGTCTGGTAGTCGGGGCTGCTGGCGGCATCAAACGGCGTGGGCGCCGCGCTGGGGTTCGCAGCGGCGAGCGACGCGTCGCCGCTGGCCGTGCCCTGGCTCAGGTTGGCCATGTCGGCACCGGCGCAGAAACCCCGGCCGGCGCCGGTGAGCACGATCACCCGAACCCCGGGGTCGTCGGTGGCCTGGCGCATCGCCGCGCGCAGCGCGTCGCCCAGGCTGGCGGTGTAGGCGTTGAGGCGGTCGGGCCGGTTCAGCGTGATCGTGGCGATGCGCTGTGACACGTCGTACAGGACTTCGGGCGGGCTCATGGGGGTTCTCCGTTCAAGCGGGCAGGCAGTGTGGCGCCGTCAAGCAGGGGCCGCGGAACCGGCTTCGCCGGGCCGCTGGCGTGCCCCCTGGGGGGAGGCGCCGCAGGCGCTTCGGGGGGGTCAGGGTCTCATCGAAAAACTGGCCCGGCCGGCCGTGCGCACCGGCTCGGCCAGGCGGGCAAAGTCGCACAGCAGCGAGCGGGTGCGGCGTGGGTCGATGATCTCCTCGACCCAGAACTTCTCGGCGCTGCGAAACGGCGAACGCAACGCGTTTAGCCGGGTCTCGATCGCCGCCAACTCGGCCTTCGGGTCGTCGGCGGCGGCGATGTCGGCGCGGTAGGCCGCCTCGATGCCGCCTTCCAGCGGCAGCGAGCCCCAGTAGGCCGACAACCAGGCATACCGCAGCGACAGCCGCCCGGCCGGCTGGTGGGCCGCGCCGGCCACGCCGAAGGCGTTGCGCACGATCACCGTGCACCAGGGCACGCTGGTCTGGTTCAACGCGGCCATCGCCCGCACGCCGTGGCGGATGGTGGCGCTGCGCTCGGCCTCCAGGCCGATCATGAAGCCCGGGCAGTCCATCAAATAGACCACCGGCAGGTGGAAGGTTTCGGCCAGGTCGACGAAGCGCACCACCTTCTGGCAGGTGTCGGCGCTCCAGGCGCCGCCGTAGTGGTAGGGGTCGCTGGCCAGCAGCAGCACCGGATGGCCGCCGAGCCGGGC
>JAYVDE010000025.1:0-19745 GCA_043749575.1 Burkholderiaceae bacterium
AAAGCGAAGCAGCCGGCGCCGCAGCCGTCGATCGCGGGCAACGTGACCAGCCGGTAATCCACTGCAAAACCACTCTCGCGGCTGAAGAAGGCCGGCAGCTCGGCGCTGCTGAAACCGATCACCGGCACGCCGTGGGTTTCCCAAATACTCCAGCGTCAGGCCGATGTCGAGGATGGGCTTCGGCCCGGCGCAGACCACCGCCACCTCGCTGCGCGCCAGTTCCAGCAGGTCGGCCGAGATGTCGAAGCTGGTCTCGGCGCCGCGGTGCACGCCGCCGATGCCGTCGGTGGCGAAAACCCGGATGCCGGCCATCGCGGCGACGATCATCGTGGCGGCCACGGTGGTGGCGCCCAGGCCGTCGGCGCCCCGGCCGTCCAGGCCCAGGCGCTGCGCGCAGCCGGTCAGCAGAAAGGGCAGGTCGCGCCGGCTGACCTTGGTGACGGCCGGCCCGGCGCGGCCCAGCCGCTCGATCTGCTCGGCCGACAGGCCCACCTGCAGCCAGCCGTCGATCACCGCGATGGTGGCCGGCACAGCACCGTGGGCGCGCACCTCGGCCTGCACCGCCAGCGCGGTGGCCACGTTCTGCGGCCAGGGCATGCCATGGCTGATGATGGTGGATTCCAGCGCCACCACCGGCCGGCCGGCGGCCAGTGCGGCGGCCACTTCGGGCTGCAGTTGCAGCCAGCGGTGGGCCGCCGGCGGGCGGACCAGGCGCTCGCTCAAGGGCAGGGCAGCGGCGTCAGGCAGCCCGGGCAGGCGACGTTGCGCCAGGCGCTGTGCGGGTTGCGGGTGTGGTCGCGGTCGTCGCCGTCATCGTCGCCCTGGTCGGCGCCTTGCTTCAGCAAGGCGCTGGTCCAGGCGCTGAACGGCACGCCGGCCGAGGCCTCGGTGTAAAAGTTGGCGCTGCGCAGGATGGTGTGGTACTGCCCGGCGGCGAGGTAATGGCGGTAGTTGGGCGCGTCGGTGGCAGCGGCCAGCGAGGCCAGTGCGTTCTGGTTCCAGCTGGCGGCCACGCCACCGCTGGGGCAGGACGGCAGCGCCGGGTTGGTCTGCAGCGACACGCCGTAGAACTGGATCTGCACCTGGTCGAAGTGGGTCGTGAACTGACCCACCCGCACCTGGGGCTGGGCCAGGGCCGCGGTGCGCAAAATGCTGGCCGACGCAACCTGGTTCAAGTCGTTGCCGAACACCCAGGCCGGCAGCTGCGGGTTCCACGAGTTGCGGCCCGGCGTGGCGGTGTCGAAGGCCGGCGACAGCACGCCTTGCGCGGCGTCGGCCAGCACCGCCATCTTGGCTTTGGGAAAGGCCTTCTGCAGCCACGGAAAGTTGGTCGACGCGCCATATCCGCCGGCGCTGGAACCGGCCACCAGGATCTGCTCGGGCTTGTCGGCGTTCTTGCGCATCCAGTCGAGCACGACCATGAAGTTGTCGAAGCCGCCGTGGTGGATGGGGAAGAAGCTGGGCAGCGGGAACACCGGGTGGCCGACGTTGGCATAGAAGCGGTTGGCCGACCCGTTGTGTACGTCACCGGTGCAGTAGGGGATGTAGACGAAGCTCCAGTCCTTGACCGGGTTGGCCGGGTGGCGGGCGTTGAAGATGCCGTCGTAGCTGGCGGGATTGCTGTTGGCCGGCACCTGCGGCATGTACAGCTGGGGCACCTGTGGCGGCAGGCCGGCGCTCATCGGAAAGGTGCAGCTGAAGCTGTCCCAACAGGCGCCGCCGCCTTCGAAGTACACGACCAGGTTCTTCGAGGTGCCGCGCTTGTGCCAGAAGCTGAAAGCCGGGTCGGTGCCCGGAAAGCCCGAACAGGCGGCCGCGTGCGGCTTGCCGTCGAGCCCGACCACCGGGGTGGGGTTGAGCACCTGCTGCCAACCGGGGGGCTGGGGCGCGGGCTTGGGGTCGGCCAGCGCGGCGGTCGACGCCAGGGCCAGCAGGCCGAGCGCAACGACCCGCGCACTGCGCCGCCGCAGTGTGGATTGAATCGAATCGCCCATGGTGTCGGTTCCCTTGATGGATGCGCCGGGATGGCGGCCTGAACAGGGTAATCGGCGCCCTGCCGCCCGGCAATCCTGAGGGTCCACGGGCCGGCCGATCCAGCCGCATCCGCATCCGCAGCCGCATCCGAAAACGCAACCGATCCAGACGCCCGGCCGATAATTCCGCCCATGAACCCGACCGCATCGCCGCCGTCCCGGCTGGCGCTGTACCTCGACCTGATCCGCTGGAACCGCCCGGCCGGCTGGCTGCTGCTGCTGTGGCCCACGCTGGCCGCGCTGTGGATCGCCGCTGACGGCTTCCCGGGCTGGCACTTGTTGGTGGTGTTCGTGCTCGGCACCGTGTTGATGCGCAGCGCCGGCTGCTGCGTCAACGATGTCGCCGACCGCGACTTCGACCGCCATGTCAAGCGCACCGCCCAGCGGCCGGTCACCCGCGGCGCGCTGCCGGTGGCCGAGGCGCTGGCGCTGGGCGCGGCGCTGGCCGCAGCCGCCTTCGGCCTGGTGCTGACGACCAACCCGCCGACCGTGAAACTGTCGTTCGCCGCGCTGGCCATCGCGCTGGCCTACCCCTATGCCAAACGCTGGCTGGCGATGCCGCAGGCGGTGCTGGGGGTGGCCTTCAGCTTTGGCATCCCGATGGCCTTTGCCGCGGCGCTGGGCGGGCGCGACGACGGCCTGGGCGCGGTGGCCGCGTCAGTGCCGTGGGCGGCCTGGGGCCTGCTGCTGGGCAACCTGTTCTGGGTGCTGGCCTACGACACCGAATACGCGATGGTCGACCGCGACGACGACGGCAAGATCGGCATCCAGACCTCGGCTTTGACCCTGGGCCGCTGGGACGTGGCCGCGGTGATGGGCTTCTACGCCGTCTACCTGGTCAGCTGGGCGCTGCTGGGGCGGGCGTTTGGCCTCGGTCTGGTGTTCGGGCTGGGCCTGTTGGTGGCGGCAGTGCAGGCGCTGTGGCATTTCACGCTGATCCACCAGCGCACGCGTGAAGGTTGTTTCACCGCCTTCAAGCAGAACCACTGGCTGGGCTTTGCGGTGTTCGCCGGCGTGGCGCTGGATTTGGCGCTGCGCTAGGGCCGGACCGAACGAGCCCCTGCGGGCTCGTGAGTGCCTGCCGACAGCACGCCTTGGCGTGCTGCGGTGATGACGGCCAGCTTCGAGCACTTCAAGCTGCGCCCGCTGAGCGCCCAAGACCGGCCCGCAACCCGCGCGGCGCCTGGCTGCGCAACGGCAGCGCCGAGCCGCGCACCTTCCAGTGCAAGACGGTGCCGCACATCACGCTGCGCAGCATCGCCCGCAACACCGCGCTCGACGCCATCTTTGCCCGCCACGACCCGGTGCTGGCCGAGCGGCTGGCGGCCTTGAACAGCGCACTGGCCCCGGTGGCCGCAAAGTACAAGCAGGAGCTGGCCGGCCACTTGGTGCGCAAGCACCGCGAAGACGGCGCCAACGCGGTGACCGAGGCCGACTGCCGCCGCTGGCTGCTGCCCGACACCCACCCCGCGGCCATCACCGAGGCCAAGGCCGCCAAGCCGCTGAAGGCGCTGACCGCCAAACAGGCGACCGCCTACCGCGCCGCCATCCCCAAGGCGGCGTGGCAGCCCTGGCAAGTGCCGTTCGACGCCGCTGCCGACTGGCCGCCCCTGCTGACCCGGGCGCTGGCCGCTTATCGCGCCGCCTGGCGCGTCAAGATGGACGCGGTGAATGCCTGCATCGCGGGCAATGCCGAGTTGGAGGAGCTGGTCGACCAGCCCGAGACCACGCCCGGCGTGGTGCGGGTGGCGGGGCCGTTCTCGATCGAAGGCGTGATTGCGCTGGGGCAGGGGCTGCACGACGCCGCCGCGGCCTCGCCGATCGCCGATCGCCGGTGCGCCCGAGGCGCTGGACACCTTTGAAGCCGACGCCGATGAAGCGTCGAGCGGCGCCATCAGCAGCAGCAATGCCGAAGCGCACCTCGACAAGGTGCTGCGCCTGCTCAAGGCCGCGGGGGTCGACTTTGCCGGCAACAACAACCGGTCGGTGGTGATGGCGATGCTGATCGCCTGGGCGTTCTGCAACCGCGGCCGCCAGCCCGGCGATGCGCGCTACCCGAAACGCGCCCTGGTGGTCTGCCCCAACCTGACGATCAAGGAGCGGCTGGCGGTGCTGCGGCCCGAAGACGCCGGCAACTATTACGACCAGTTCGACATCGTGCCGTCGGCGCTGCGCCCCGAGTTGAGCAAGGGTCGGGTACGGATGACGAACTGGCACGACTTCTTCCCCAAGTCCGAGGAGATCCGGGTCGGCGGCGTGGCGGTGGGCCGGCTGGGTGCCGAAACCCCTGAGGCCTTCGCACGCGACCGGCTGGGCGACCTGTGGGACGACGAGCCGCTGATGGTGCTCAACGACGAAGGCCACCATGCCTACCGGCCCGCACCGGTGCGCGAGGGCGACGCGCTGACGGCCGAGGAGCGCGCCGACCGCGAGGAAGCCACGGTCTGGGTCAGCGGGCTGGACAAGCTCAATGCCGCCTGCAGCGTGGCCTTCTGTCTCGACCTGTCGGCGACGCCGTTCTACCTGCACAGCAGCGGCTACCCCGAGGGCTCACCGTTCCCTTGGGTGGTGAGCGACTTTGGCCTGGTCGATGCGATCGAGAGCGGCATCACGAAGATCCCAGGGCTGCCGGCGATCGACAACACCGGGCGCCCCGAACCGCAGTTCTTCAAGTTGTGGCAACACGTCACCGCCAACCTGACCGCCGGCGAGCGATTCACCGGCGGCAAGCCCAAGCCCGAAGTGGTGTACCGCAAAGCAGAGGCCGCGCTGCTGACGCTGGCCGGTCAATGGCAGCAGCGCATGGTGCAGAACATCGCCTTCGAGATGGCCCGCGAGGTGGTGCGCCGCCTGACCGATGCAACGCACCCCGGCAGTGAACGATTGCGGGCCGCTGGCCGAACCACCTTGTTGCCGCAGGTACTGGCCATCACGCAACGCTATGGCGATGCTGACCGCGCCGCGAGGGACTTGTTCAGCGTTGCCCTATGTCGCGCAGCGCGTGGACTTCAACGGCTGCCATGCCTGCGAGTTGGGGCTGCAGACCTACGCCGAGGCGGTGGTCTGCCTGCTGGTGGCCGCCATCCGGCCGAACGAGGCCAAAGGCGAAACGCCCATGTTGCCGCGGTTGAACCGCTATCGGCCGCTAGGCAGTTCGGCAGCGGTGCGCTTCAAGACCGTGAAGCCGGTGCAGGGCACACAAGCCAGCCACCTGAACTTCGTGGCCGCCGATACCGGCTCATGGGAGCAAGCCGCCGCCACGCAACTGGAGATCGCTGCGGTCAGCGGCCTGGTCATCTGCTACGTGCGAAACGACCGGCTGGAACTGAATGTGCCGTACGAGTTTCATGGCCAAGCGAGGGCTTATGAGCCTGACTTTGTCGTGCGGCTGCAGGACGGCAGCCACTTGCTGCTGGAGATCAAGGGCGCGCAGCAGGCCGAGACGCCAGACAAGCACGAAGCGGCCCGCCGCTGGGTGCAGGCGGTCAATCGCTGGGGCAAGCTGGGGCGCTGGGACTTTCTGGCGTGTTACGAGCCTCAGCAGTTGCTTCAGATGCTGGGCGTGCTGCTACCGAAGACCACCGCCGTGGCGGCCTGACGGCCTCAAGCGCCGAACTCGTCGCCCAGTTCTTTCGCCCGCCGCTGCGCCGCCTTCAACGCTTTGACGAAGGCCGGGCCCACGCCGTCAGCCTGCAGCGATTGCAGCGCCGCGTAGGTGGTGCCGCCCTTGCTGGTGACGCGCTCGCGCAACAGCGCCGGAGCGTCGTCAGACTGTGCCGCCAGCGCGGTCGCGCCATCGAAGGTGGCCAGCGCCAGCCGCTTGCCCTGCTCGGCCGACAAGCCCATCTCGACCGCAGCGGCCATCATCGCCTCGACGAAGTAGAAGACGTAGGCCGGGCCCGAACCCGACAACGCGGTCACCGCGTCCAGGTCGGTTTCGTGGGCTACCCACAAGGTCTGGCCGGTGGGCGCCAGCACCCGTTCGACCAGTGTCCGCTCGGTGGCGGTGACCGCCGGCGTGGCCACCAGCGCGGCGATGCCGCGGCCGATCAGCGCCGGCATGTTGGGCATGCTGCGCACGATGTGCGCGGCGCCCAGCGCCAGGCCGCAGGCCCGTGCGATGGTCGCGCTGCGGATGCCGGCCATCACGCTCAAGTGCAGCGCGCCAGCCACATGGCGCGCGCAAGGGACGGCAGCGACCGCAAACAGCTGCGGCTTGACGGCCCAGACCACCAGCGCGGCGCCCGCCAGCACGGCGTCGGCAGCGGCTTGGGTGCACACGCCGAAGTCGGCTTGCAGCTTGGCGCGCTGGGCCTCGCTGGGGTCGATCACCAGGATCTCGGCGGGCGCGCGGCCAGCCCGCACCAGCCCGCCGATCAAGGCGCTGGCCATGTTGCCGCCGCCGATGAAGGCGATGGTCGGGGGGGTGGTTTTGCTCATAGGCCGGCAGTGTAGCCAGCCGCTGCGTACGGCCTGCGCCAGGGGCGGCGCCCGGGCCCGCGCCCCTGCCCCCCGGCCATACCGGGTGGCGGCCAGCCCATGCAATCGACGCATAACCCGCCCGGCCGAAGGAGGTGCCGCCTACATTTCGCGCCAGGCCACGCCCGGCGCAGCCACGAGGCACCCGGCACCGGCGGTCCTATCCTCGCCAAACTCACAGGACGACCATGACGCTTTCCTACGTTCAGCCCACCGCCGACAGTCCCTGGGGCACCTACCTCTCGCAGATCGACCGGGTACTGCCCTACCTGGGTAGGCTGTCGCGCTGGGCCGACACGCTGCGCCGACCCAAACGGACGCTGATCGTCGACTGCCCGATCGAGATGGACGACGGCCGCATCGCGCACCACGAGGGTTACCGGGTGCAGCACAGCCTGACCCGCGGCCCCGGCAAGGGCGGTGTGCGCTACCACCCCGACGTGACGCTGGAAGAGGTGATGGCGCTGGCGGCCTGGATGAGCATCAAGACCGCGGCGGTCAACCTGCCCTTCGGCGGCGCCAAGGGCGGCATCCGGGTCGACCCGAAACAGCTGTCGCTCAAAGAGCTGGAGAAGCTGACCCGCCGCTACACCAGCGAGATCGGCATCATCATCGGGCCGCAGCAAGACATTCCTGCGCCCGATGTCAACACCAACGCCCAGATCATGGCGTGGATGATGGACACCTACTCGATGAACACCGGCGCCACGGCCACCGGCGTGGTCACCGGCAAGCCGATCCACCTGGGCGGCAGCCTGGGCCGGGTGAAGGCCACCGGCCGCGGTGTGTTCGTCACCGGGCGCGAGGCGGCGCGGCGCATCGGGCTCGACTTGAACGGCGCCCGCGTGGCGGTGCAGGGTTTCGGCAACGTGGGCTCGTCGGCGGCCGAGCTGTTTGGCCAGGCCGGCGCCTTCATCGTCGCCGCGCAAGACCACACCGGCAGCATCTACAACGGCGCGGGTTTCGACCTGTCCAAGCTGGTGCCCCATGTGCTGAGCAGCGGCGGCGTGGCGGGCTTTGTCGGCGGCGAGAAAATCGACAACGAATCGTTCTGGGATGTCGATTGCGACGTCATGATCCCGGCCGCGCTGGAGAACCAGATCACCGCGGCGCGCGCCCATCGCCTGAAGGCCAAACTGGTGCTCGAAGGCGCCAACGGCCCCACCGGCGCGGCGGCCGACGACATCCTGGCCGAGCGCGACATCCTGGTGGTGCCCGACGTGATCTGCAACGCCGGCGGCGTGACGGTCAGCTACTTCGAATGGGTGCAGGATTTCTCGTCGTTCTTCTGGACCGAGGACGAGATCAACGTCAAGCTCGACAAGATCATGGTCGGCGCACTGCGCAACATCTGGGACACCGCCGACAGCCACAAGATCAGCCTGCGCACCGCCACCTTTGCGGTGGCCTGTGAACGCATCCTGATGGCGCGGCAAGAGCGTGGGCTTTATCCCTGAAGCCCCGCAGCCGGCGCCGCCCGGCCGGGGGTGACAATCTGGCGCTGTTTCAACGCCACAGGCCGCTCCCACCATGCAACGCCGTTCCCTGATCGCCGCCGGCGCCGCTGTGCTGGCCGCCACCTTGCCGCTGGCCGCGCTGGCCCAAACCGCCGCCATGGCCCTGACCGCCTGGCCCAGCCAGCCGGTCAAGATCGTCGTGCCCACCGGCGCCGGCAGCTCGCTCGACCTGATCGTGCGTTTGTTGAGCCATCCACTGGCCGCGCGCTGGGGCCAGCCGGTGGTGGTCGACAACAAGCCCGGCGCCGGTGGCATGCTGGGCCTGGACATCGCCGCCAAGGCCACCGACGGCCACACCATCGCCATCGGCTTCAACGGCCCCCTGGCCTACGCGCCTTTCCTGTACGCCAAAACACCTTACGACCCGGTGCGCGACCTGAAAGCGATCGTGATGACCACCTCGCAGGCCAACGTGCTGGCGATCAACACCGAGCGGGTGCCGGCCAAGACCGTGGCCGAGTTTGTCGCCTGGGCCAAGGCGCAGGGCGGCAAGATGAACTACAGCTCGCTGGGCCAGGGCAGCTCGGCCCATTTGACGATGGAGTTGTTCCTGCACGAAGCTGGGCTGCAGGCCCAGCACGTGCCCTTCAACGGTTCGCCGCCGGCGGCGTTTGCCGTGGCCCAGGGCACGGCCGACGCCACGTTCATGGTGGCACCGGCGCTGTTGCCCCATGTGCAATCGGGCAAGGTGCGGCTGTTGGCGGTCAGCGCCAGCGCCAAGCCCGACAGCCTCAGAGACCTGCCTTCGCTGGCCGAAGCCGGCTACCCGAAGGTGGAATCGCTGGCCTGGAACGGCCTGGTCGGCCCGGCGGCGATGCCCGATTCGACCGTGGCGCGCATCAACGCCGACGTCAACGACTTGCTGACCAAGGACGCGCCGCTGCGCGACGCAATGGCCAAGAGCGGCCTGAGCATCGTGGGTGGCAGCGCGGCCGAGTTCCGCCGCTTCATCGACGCCGACGTGGCCCGCTGGGGCCCGGTGATCACGCGGCTGGGCGTGAAGCTGAACTGAGCGCCTGAGAGTTTTTCAATCGTGCCCGCTCATCAGCCCAAAAGGCGCCCGCTAGTCTCTGCAAACGCTCACCATAGCCCGGGCTATGGCTGCGCTTTGCGCCTAGATCGGACACCTTTTGGTGCGCTGCTCGGACACGCTCGAAATCCCCTCAGGCTCTGAAGCGCCCGCCAAAGACCGCCGTGCCGACGCGCACGATCGTGGCGCCTTCGGCCACCGCCGCCTCCAGGTCGGCGCTCATGCCCATGCTCAGCGTGTCCAGGCCGAGCCCGGCGTCGTTCAGCATCACCAGCAGTTCACGCAGCGCCCGATGCGGCGCACGTTGCGCGGCCTCGTCGCCGACCGGCTCGGGGATCGCCATCAGCCCGCGCAGCCGCACCCTGGGCAGCACCGCCACCGCCTGCGCCACCGCCAGCAGGTCGGCCGGCAGCAGGCCGCTCTTGCTGGCCTCGCCGCTGATGTTGACTTGCAGGCACAGCTGCAGCGGCGGCAGTTCGGCCGGGCGCTGTTCGCTCAGGCGCTGCGCGATCTTCAACCGGTCGACCGCATGCACCCAGTCGAAGGCCTCGGCTACCGGCCGGGTCTTGTTGCTCTGCAGCGGCCCGATCAGGTGCCAGCTGATCTGGCTGCGCAAATCGGATAGTGCGGCGATCTTGTCCAGTGCTTCCTGCACATAGTTCTCGCCAAATTGCCGCTGCCCAGCCGCACACGCCGCGCGCACGGCATCGGCCGGGAAGGTCTTGCTGACCGCCAGCAACGTGACGCTGTCCACGGGCCGGCCGGCGGCGGCGCAGGCCTGTGCGATGCGGCTTAGCACGGTTTGCAAGTTGCCGATAACGCTGTTCATAATGGATCGAGCCTAACCCAAGACCCCCATGGACATCACCCAACTGCTGGCCTTCTCTGTCAAGAACAAGGCGTCTGATCTGCACCTGTCGGCCGGCCTGCCGCCGATGATCCGGGTCAATGGCGACGTGCGGCGCATCAACGTCGAGGCGCTGGACCACAAGGCCGTGCACGAGATGGTCTACGACATCATGAACGACAACCAGCGCAAGATGTACGAGGACACGCTGGAGTGCGATTTCTCATTCGAGATCCAGGGCCTGGCGCGGTTTCGCGTCAATGCGTTCAACCAAAACAGAGGCGCTGGCGCGGTGTTCCGCACCATCCCGAGCAAGATCCTGACGCTGGAGCAGCTCAACGCGCCCAAGATCTTCGCCGACCTGGCGCTGCGCCCGCGCGGCATGGTGCTGGTGACCGGGCCCACCGGCTCGGGCAAGAGCACCACGCTGGCGGCGATGGTCAACCACCTCAACGAAAACGAATACGGTCATGTGCTGACGGTGGAAGACCCGATCGAATTTGTGCACGAGAGCAAGAAGTGCCTGATCAACCAGCGTGAGGTCGGCCCGCACACCATGAGCTTTGCCAACGCGCTGCGCTCGGCGCTGCGTGAAGACCCCGACGCGATCCTGGTCGGTGAAATGCGTGATCTGGAGACCATCCGCCTGGCGCTGACCGCAGCGGAGACCGGTCACCTGGTCTTCGGCACCTTGCACACCAGCAGCGCGGCCAAAACCGTCGACCGCATCGTCGACGTGTTCCCCGCGGCCGAAAAAGAAATGGTGCGCGCGATGCTGAGCGAATCGCTGGTGGCGGTTGTCTCGCAGACGCTGTGCAAGCTGAAAGACGGCAGCGGCCGCGCGGCGGCGCACGAGATCATGATCGGCACGCCGGCCATCCGCAACCTGATCCGCGAGAACAAGGTGGCGCAGATGTACTCGTCGATCCAGACCGGCCAAAGCCTGGGCATGCAGACGCTGGACCAGAACCTGACCGAGCTGGTGCGGCGCGGCGTCGTCTCGCCGGCCGAGGCGCGGTCGAAGGCCAAGATTCCGGAAAACTTCCCCGGCTGATGTGGTGCGTGCCGTGGTGCGTGCCGTGGTGCGTGCGCAAGCGCCACAATCAAGATCGAGCGAGGGAGTGCAAGCACCATGGAACGTGATCAGGCATCGAAGTTCATCAGCGACCTGCTGCGCCTGATGATCACCCGCGGCGGCTCCGACCTGTTCCTGACGGCTGATTTTCCGCCGGCCATCAAGGTCGACGGCAAGGTCACCCGGGTGTCGCCGCAACCACTCACCGGCCAGCACACGCTGGCGCTGGCCCGCTCGGTGATGAACGAGCGGCAAGCCGCCGAGTTCGAGCGCACCAAGGAGTGCAACTTCGCGATCTCGCCGGCGGGCATCGGGCGTTTTCGGGCCAACGCCTTCATGCAGCAAGGCCATGTCGGCCTGGTGCTGCGCACCATCCCGCAAAAGCTGCCGACCATCGACGGCCTGGGCTTGCCGCTGGTGATGAAAGAGATCGCGATGACCAAGCGCGGCCTGGTCATCATGGTCGGCGCCACCGGCTCGGGCAAGAGCACCACGCTGGCGGCGATGGTCGACCACCGCAACGAGAACAGCTACGGCCACATCATCACGATCGAAGACCCGGTCGAGTTCGTGCACGCGCACAAAAACTGCATCGTCACCCAGCGTGAGGTCGGCATCGACACCGACGGCTGGGAAGCCGCGCTGAAAAACACGCTGCGCCAGGCGCCCGACGTGATCCTGATGGGCGAGATCCGCGACCGCGAGACGATGGAACACGCAGTGGCCTTTGCCGAGACCGGCCATTTGTGCATCACCACGCTGCACGCCAACAGCGCCAACCAGGCGCTGGACCGCATCATCAACTTCTTCCCCGAAGAACGCCGCCAGCAGCTGCTGATGGACTTGTCGCTGAACTTGAAGAGCATCGTCTCGCAGCGCCTGCTGCCGCGCCAGGAGGGCAAGGGCCGCGTCGCGGCGGTGGAGATCCTGCTGAACACGCCGCTGATCAGCGAGCTGATCTTCAAGGGCGAGGTTGGCGAGATGAAGGATTTGATGAAGCGCAGCCGAGAGCTCGGCATGCAGACCTTCGACCAGGCGCTGTTCGACCTCTACGAGCGCAACGAGGTGACGCTGGAAGACGCGCTGCGCAACGCCGATTCGGTCAACGACTTGCGCTTGCAAGTCAAGCTGCACAGCCACCGCGCGCGCAACCGCGACCTGTCGGCCGGCACCGAACACATGACCATCGTGTGAACGTTTGAGCCCCCGGCCGCCTGGCGGCCGCCATCCGGCGGGCAGGTCGGATGGCCCTCGCCAGCCACTCGCCAGCCACTCACCAGCGCGCAGGCACTCGCTCGGTGCGGGCTCGGCCCCCAGGGGCTGCGGAGCGCGGCCGGGCAACCCGTCCGCATTCCGCGCGTTTTATCAGCACCGCACCCCCTGGGGGAAAATGGGGTTCGTCTTCCAATGCCTGAGGTCCTCGAATGAAAACCTACGAATCAATCTCCGCCCGCCGCGTGGCCTTTCTCGGCCTGGGCGTGATGGGCTACCCGATGGCCGGCCACCTGGCGCGGGCTGGGCACACCGTCACCGTCTACAACCGCAGCGCCGCCAAGGCCCAGGCCTGGGTAGCCGAATACGGCGGCACAGCGGCGGCCACGCCGCGCGAGGCGGCCGCCGGCGCCGAGTTCGTGTTTGCCTGCGTCGGCAACGACGACGACCTGCGCTCGGTGGTGCTGGGTGCCGACGGTGCCTTCGCGGGGATGGCCGAGGGCGCGGTCTTCGTCGACCACACCACCGCATCGGCCGAAGTGGCGCGCGAGCTGTACGGCGCGGCCCGCACGCTGGGCTTGCAGTTCATCGACGCTCCGGTCTCGGGCGGCCAGGCGGGCGCCGTCAACGGCGGGCTGACGGTGATGTGCGGCGGCGACGCGGCGCCCTTCGCCACGCTGCAGCCGGTGGCGATGGCGTTTTCACGTGCGGTCACGCTGGTGGGCGGGTCGGGCGCCGGTCAACTCGCCAAGATGGTCAACCAGGTCTGCATTGCCGGGCTGGTGCAAGGCCTGTCCGAGGCCATTGCCTTCGGCCAGAAGGCCGGGCTGGACATGAAGCAGGTGCTCGAGGTCATCGGCAAGGGCGCCGCGCAAAGCTGGCAGATGGACAACCGCGGCAAGACCATGGTCGATGGCCAGTTCGAGTTCGGCTTTGCCGTCGACTGGATGCGCAAAGACTTGGGCCTGGTGCTCGACGAAGCCCGCCGCAACGGCGCCCGGGTGCCGGTCACCGCGCTGGTCGACCAGTTTTATGGCGACGTGCAAGGCCTGGGCGGCGGACGCTGGGACACGTCCAGTCTGGTCAAGCGGCTGAAGTAGCCTGCAGGCGCGGCAAGTGGGCCCGTCTGGGCCCGCGAGGGTCGGCTGACGACCGCGTCAGCCGGGCGGCCCCATCACCGGGTCTGGATTTGCGTCAGCTCGGCCTCGGTGAGCAGCTCGAACACCTTGACCACCTTGCCAACGCCGCTCTGGGCCCGGGCCACCTCGGCGGCGCGGTTGGCTTCGCGTTCGGTGACGCGGCCCATCAAGTAAACGGTGCCGCGCTCGGTGACCACCTTGAGCGTGTTCACCTGCAGGTCTTTGGCGTCGATGAACGCCGCTTTGACCTTGCTGGTCAGGTAAGCGTCGTTGCTGCGCGCGGTCAAGCTGCTGTTGCCCAGCACGGCCAGCTCGTTGACGGTGGCGCGCAGCTGCTCGATGCCGCTGATCGACCGCTCAACCGCCAGGCGGTCGGCCTCGCTGGCCACCTCGCCGGTGATCAGCGCGGTGCGGTTGTAGCTGGTGACGTTGACATGGCCGCTGCCGCCCAGCGTCTCGCGCAGCCGGTTGCCGGCCTTCAGCTCGATCGCCTGGTCTTCGATCTGGGTACCGGTGCTGCGGCGGTCAGTGGCCGACAAGGCAGTACCGACCATGGCACCGCCCGCCACCAACGCACAGCCGCCCAGCCCTGCAACGGCGGCCAGGGCGGTGGCCAGCGCGACCGCACGGCGCGCCGAGAAAAGAGACTTGGAGAGAGAGGTCATGCGGGATCCTGTTCGCCCAGCAGTTGCAGATCGATCGCGTCACACAGGCAGTGCAGCACCAGCAGATGGGTTTCCAGCACCCGCACACGGCGGTCGTGCGGCACGGCCACCAACACGTCGGTTTCACCCAGCGCTGCGCGCAGGGCGCCGCCGGTGCGGCCGGTGAGCGCGATCACGGTCATGTCTTTTCGCTGCGCGGCGGCCGCAGCGGCCAGCAGCGCGGGGTGGTTGCCATCGGCGTCGATCAGCAGCAGCAGGTCGCCGGGCTGGCCCAGGGTCTCGACTTGGCGCGCCAGCACCTGGTCGAAGCCGCCGGCCGACGGCAGCGAAGTCAGCGCCGACATCGACGCGCCATCAGCACCCAAGGCCAGCGCCGCCAGGCCGGGCCGGTCGCGCTCGAAACAGCCGATCAACTCGCTGGTGACCAGCTGGGCCAAGCTGGCCGACGCGCCCAGCCCCGCCACCAACACCCGCCCGCCCGCCGTAAGGCCCGCCACCAGTGCCGCCACGGCTTGTTCGATCGGCCGCCCCAACACCTCGGCCGCCTGGTATTTGAGGTCGGCGCTTTCGAAAAATTGCTGCTGGATGCGCTGTTCAAGCATGGGTGTGCATCATAAGACAGCGCCTCGACACAGCGGTTCTGTGCGGCTGCTGCCGGGTTTCAGGCGTCGAAGGCTGCCGGCAACCAAGTCAGCGCATCGCCGTCGATCGCCACCACGTCGAAGCGGCAAGGCGGCACGGTGGCCAGGCCCATCAGGTAGTGTTGCGCGGCACGCACCAGGCGCCGCTGTTTGACCGCCGACACACTGGCCGCCGCGCCGCCGCGGCGGGTGTCGCGGCGGGCGCGTACCTCGACGAAAACCAGCGTGCCGTCGGCCGTGGTCATGATCAGGTCGATCTCGGCACCGCGCTGGCGCGGGCCGCCGGCCAGCCGATAATTGCGGCAGACCAAGCGCAGGCCCTGCTGCTGCAGATGGGCCAGCGCTCGGTCTTCGGCGTGGTCGCCGACCACCTTGGTGACCGGCGCCCTGGCGCCCCAACCGATTCCACCCCAGCCCCAGCCCCAGCCCTTGAACATCGCGCCCTCTCTGCTCCAGCAGGCCGCCGCGGCCGCCACCGCTGGCCAGCACCACCCGCCGGGCTCACTGTATGTGGTGGCCACGCCGATCGGCAACCTGGCCGACATCACGCTGCGTGCGGTGTTCGTGCTCGGGTTGGTCGACGCGGTGGCCTGCGAGGACACCCGTGTCACCGGCCAATTGCTGCGCCACCTGGGGCTGGACAAGCCCTTGATCGCGCTGCACCAGCACAACGAGCACGGCGCCGCGCGCGGCGTGGTCGACCGGCTGGCGCAGGGCCAGCGGGTGGCCTATGCCAGCGATGCGGGCACACCGGCCATCTCCGACCCCGGCGCGGTGCTGGTGGCCGCGGTGGCCGCTGCCGGGCACCGGGTGCTGCCGATCCCCGGCGCCAGCAGCGCGGTGACCGCGCTCAGCGCCGCGGGCGACACCTTGGCGCAGGGTTTTGCCTTTGTCGGCTTTTTGCCCGGCAAGGGCGCTGACCGCCGCAGCGCACTGCTGGCAGCGGCCGCAGCGCCGCTCGGCCAGGTGCTGTTCGAAGCGCCGCACCGCATCGCGGCGTTGGCCGCCAGTCTGGCCGACGCGGCGCCGGCCCGCCGCATCACGCTCTGCCGTGAGCTGACCAAGCAGTTCGAGACCATCGCCACGATGCCCGCCGCCGAGTTGCCCGGCTGGCTGGCGACCGACGCCAACCGCTGCCGGGGCGAATTTGTGCTGGTGTTGCACGCCTTGCCGCCAGCCGCCGCGGCCGACGCAGACAGCCTGCCGCCCGAGGCCGAGCGCCTGCTGGGCCCACTGCTGCGCGAGCTGCCGCTGAAGCAGGCGGTGGCGCTGGCGGCCGAATTGAGCGGCGCGCCGCGCAATGCGCTGTACCAGCGGGCACTGGCACTGCGCCAGGTCCGGGCCGGCGATGGCGATGGCGATGGCGACGCTGACAGTGCCGACGCTGACGCCAGCGCTAGCCAAGCCGAGGCCGAGGCCGCAACCGGCGAAAGCCGCGTCGCCGCCACCCCCAGCGCCGACAGCCCGGCCGCGCCCTGACCCCGGGGCGGGCGCCCGCCACCGCTCAGGGTTGCTGATAGTGGCGATCGTGGTGGTGAGCCACCCAAGACCATGCCCAGCACCGGCCGCGCCCGCTGCCTACAATCCACAGATGATCTCCCGCGAACCCACCCTCGAGCGCTTGGCAATTGCCCAGGCGATGCTGATCGAACCCTTCGGCCTGGACGAGGCCAAGCTGGCCGGCGCGCTGGCGATGATGGGCGAGCACCGCATCGACGACGCCGACCTGTACTTCCAGATCACCCGCCATGAGGGCTGGAGCCTGGAAGAGGGCATCGTCAAGAGCGGCAGCTTTTCCATCGACCAGGGGGTGGGCGTGCGCGCCGTGGCCGGCGAAAAAACCGCTTTCGCCTACAGCGACGATATTTCCGAGGCCAGCCTGCTCGACGCCGCCCGCACCGTGCGCAGCATTGCCGCGGCCGGCCAGAGCAAGCGGGTGAAGCTGGCCCGTGCGCCGAAGATCGCCACCAGCCGGGCGCTGTATTCGCCCACCGATCCGATCGCCACGCTGGACAGCGCGCAGAAGGTGGCGCTGCTGGAGAAGATCGAACAGATGGCCCGCGCCCGCGACCCGCGCATCGTGCAGGTGATGGCCGGCGTGGCCGCCGAATACGACGTGGTGCTGGTGGCCCGGGCCGACGGCACCCGCGCCGCCGATGTGCGACCGCTGGTGCGGCTGTCGATCACCGTGATCGCCGAATCGAACGGCCGCCGCGAGCTCGGCTCGGGCGGTGGCGGTGGCCGCTTCGGCCTGGGCTACTTCCAGCAAGAGCAGTTGGAGCTGTACGTCGACCAGGCGGTCAACGCCGCGTTGACCAACCTGGAATCGCGCCCGGCCCCGGCCGGCGAGATGACCGTGGTGCTGGGCCCCGGCTGGCCCGGCGTGCTGCTGCACGAGGCGGTAGGCCATGGCCTGGAAGGCGACTTCAACCGCAAGGGCTCATCAACCTTCGCCGGGCGCATTGGCCAGCGCGTGGCGGCCAAGGGCGTCACCGTGCTCGACGACGGCACCTTGCCTGACCGCCGCGGCTCGCTCAACGTCGACGACGAGGGCTGTGCGTCGCAGCGCAACGTGCTGATCGAGGACGGCATCCTCAAGGGCTACATCCAGGATTCGATGAACGCCCGGCTGATGGGCGTCAAGCCCACCGGCAACGGCCGCCGCGAAAGCTATGCCCATGTGCCAATGCCGCGCATGACCAACACCTACATGCTCAATGGCGACAAGACCAAAGACGAGATCGTCGGCTCGATCAAGCGCGGCCTCTACGCCACCAACTTTGGCGGCGGCCAGGTCGACATCACCAGCGGCAAGTTCGTGTTCTCGGCCAGCGAGGCGTATTGGGTCGAGAACGGCAAGATCCTGTACCCGGTGAAGGGTGCCACCATCATCGGCAACGGCCCCGAGGCGCTCAAGCGGGTGTCGATGATCGGCAACGACCTGGCCCTGGATTCGGGCGTCGGCGTCTGCGGCAAAGAGGGCCAGAGCTTGCCGGTCGGCGTCGGCCAGCCCACGCTGCGCATCGACGGCATGACGGTCGGCGGCACCGCCTGAGCCGCCCTGCGGGCACGCCGGTGACCGCCGACGCAACCCCGCCCGTCAGCCTGGCCGACATCGAGGCCGCCGCCGCGCGGCTGGCCGGCCATCTGCTCGACACGCCCTTCGTCGAATCGAAGACGCTGTCACAGATCACCGGCGCGCAGATCTTCCTGAAGTTCGAGAACCTGCAGTTCACCGCCTCCTTCAAAGAGCGCGGTGCGCTCAACAAGCTGGCCTCGCTGCTTGAGTCGGGCCAGCCAATCACCGGCGTGATCGCCGCGTCGGCCGGCAACCATGCCCAGGGCGTCGCCCACCACGCCCAGCGGCTGGGCCTGCGCGCGGTGATCGTGATGCCGCTGCTGACGCCCACCATCAAAGTCGAACGCACCCGTGGCTTCGGCGCCGAGGTGGTGTTGCACGGCAACGGCTTCGACGAGGCCCACGACCATGCGCTGGCACTGGCCGCGGCCGAAGGCCTGAGCTTCATCCACCCCTTCGACGACCCGCTGGTGATCGCCGGCCAAGGCACGCTGGCGCTGGAGATGCTGCGCCTGCAACCCGACCTGGACATGCTGGTCATCGCGGTGGGCGGCGGCGGGCTGATCAGCGGCATCGCCACCGCGGCGCGGGCCTTGCTGAAGGGCCGGCAACCGGTGATCGAGATCATCGGCGTGCAGACCACACGCTTCCCGGCGATGTTCAACTTATTCAAGGGCACCCAGCACCCGCAGGGCAGCAACACCATCGCCGAAGGCATCGCGGTGGGCCAGCCCGGGTTGATCACGCGGCGCATCGTGGCCGCGCAGGTCGACGACCTGGTGCTGGTCGACGAGGGCGACATCGAGCAAGCTTGCCTGATGCTGCTGGAGATCGAGAAGACCGTGGTCGAAGGCGCCGGCGCGGTGGGCCTGGCCGCGCTGCTGAAGGCGCCGGCGCGCTACGCCGGCAAGCGGGTCGGGCTGGTGCTGTGCGGCGGCAACATCGACCCGCTGCTGCTGGCCGCGATCATCGAACGCGGCATGGTGCGCGCCGGCCGGCTGGCGCGCATCCGTGTCGGTGCGCGCGACGCGCCCGGCGTGCTGGCCCGCATCACCGCCATCGTTGCCGAAGCCGGCGCCAACATCGACGAGGTGCACCACCAGCGCGCCTTCGCGACCGGGTCGGTGCAGAACGTGGAGCTTGAACTGCTGCTGCAAACCCGCAACCCGGCGCATGTGCGCGAGGTGGTGGCGGCATTGGTGACGGCGGGCTTCGAAGCCACGGCCGGCTGAGCGGCAAGCGTCACCGCCACGTCAGGGGCTGCGTGCTACATTGATGGTCATGCGTGTCCCGGCCTTCTTTTTTACGTATTTTTGGTTCTCGCCCCCTACCGGCGGCTGGAGAGGCAAGCGCGCGTAAAGCGACGCAACCCGAACACCAGACAAACCGCCGGCAGCCCCGGCGGTTTTTCTTTGCCCCGTCACTTTTGATCCCACGCCTTCAGGAGCAGCCCATGGCCCCCCCTTCATCCCACCCCCGCTCCGGCGGCCACAGCGGCGGCAACGAGCCGGGCTACGGCTATTCGCTGAGCGAAAAGACCAGCGAAACCGATGACCAGCGCATCGAGGACGTGACGCCGCTGCCGCCGCCCGAGCACCTGATCCGCTTCTTCCCGATCGCCGGCACGCCGATCGAAAAGCTGATCGGCGCCACCCGCCGCCATGTCCGTCGCATCCTCGACGGCCAGGACGACCGGCTGCTGGTGGTGATCGGCCCCTGCTCGATCCACGACCCCAGCGCCGCGCTGGACTACGCCCGCAAGCTCAAGATCGAGCGCGAGAAGTACCAGGACACGCTGGAGATCGTGATGCGCGTCTACTTCGAGAAGCCGCGCACCACGGTGGGCTGGAAGGGCCTGATCAACGACCCCTACCTCGATGAGACCTTTCGCATCCACGAGGGCCTGCGCATCGCCCGCCAGCTGCTGGTCGACATCAACCGCTTGGGCGTGCCGGCGGGCAGCGAGTTTCTCGACACCATCAGCCCGCAGTACATCGGTGACCTGATCAGCTGGGGCGCCATCGGCGC